>JANNWF010000365.1:0-7547 GCA_031408455.1 Pseudoxanthomonas sp.
GCCAGATTGCTGTCGATGCCGCCATCGTCGCTGTCGACATCGCTGCCGCTTGAGGAGTTCCAATCGCTCCACGCGCCCGCACTCCAATCCGCAGGTGTCGCCGGATTGGCGTCCAAGCCGAGCCTCACCATGTCGATGGTCTCGACTTCTAGCCGAAACTGGCCCGTTGCACTTGGTGCAGCAAAAGTAAATTCAAATGCTTCAGCCGTGCCAGGATAGCGGCTGCTGTCCAGCCATTGTCCTTGGCTCACATCAAGCGGCGTGCGCACACCGCCTTGCAGCAACCACACGCGTGGCAGCACCTCGATATCGACACCCGGAAGGCCACGAGTAAAGTTCCCCGGTCGCAAACGCATTGGCTTGCTGAAGCCAAGCGTGGCAGTCATTGACTGGCCCACAGATATCCGCGACACAGGCCGAGTTTGCAATTCACGTGTGATGCTGCCCCTTTCCGCTGGCAACCAGCGAGACTCATGCAACAGCGCGGAGCCGATGTTGGCCGCACGCAAGCTCACTGATTGCAGATGTGGCGGCCCGGCCATGTAGTAGAACGCCACCAAGTGCGATTGCGTCCATGTGTCGCGCACACGCTTGGCCTGGCTTTCGGGAAGGATAAAGCCGCCATGGCTGTCGCCCGAGCCGCCGTACTCTGTGGCGCCAAACTCACCCGGCTCGAGCTCCAAGGTCCACGCCGGCACCAGCCACTGATAACCGAAGTACTCCGCTGCCGCACCAATGCCGCGATTGGGTAAATCCGGCACTTCGGTGTAGACCCGTCCGTTTGCGTTGCCCGTGGCTGTTGGCACGGCTGCATGGTGATCCGAAACCGTCTGCAGCAAGCGCGTTTGCACGGCGTTGAGGCGCGCACGGCCGGTATTGGTCGAGAAAAACACCCGCGAGTGCGAGTGCAGGTCGATTCCGAGTCGCAATCGACTTACCGGACCCAATTCGGCGGCGCTCAGCAAGGCTTGCACTTCGGGTTCTGACTGAGCTGCCGTGCCGCGAAAGGTCAGGTCAAGCGGATTGGTGAAGCGACCTCCGTTCGTGATCGTGCCCCAGAACGGCGGGTGGTTGCGATTGAGATCAACCCCAAGCAAATGATCGGAAAATGTCGTCAATACTTCGTCGACACCCCGCATGTTCTTGCGCCGCATGCGGCCGTCGCGCGGCCAGTCAGTCGGAACGTTGGGATCCTGTCCGACCACGACTTGGGTTGGAAAGCGCTGGGTCTGACTAAACCCGTCGATGTTCTGCACCGGGATCATCACCAAGCGGGTGTTGTCCAGCAAATAGCGAACCAGTCCGTCACTACTTGCCCTGCTCGCCATGTGTTCCACCAAGCCGACAGACACTTCAGGCACGGCCCATTCGCGAGCATGGGTAGTGGCATTGATGAAGAATGCCGGCTTTGCACGGCCTTCGACGTCGGTGGAAGCCTCAGAGCTCACCACATAGGCCCAGATCGGCCTGCCGTTGAAGGTCGTCCCGACCTGGTGGGCAGCGATGTCTGCCGACTCCAGCGCCAACGCTTGCAGGCGCGCATTCAGGCTTTCGTAGGTACGAAAGCCTTCCACCGGCGTCAGCGATTGCACCGGGATTGGCACGCGGAAGCCGAGTGGACGTAAGTTGGCACCCGTCTGGGATTGGGTGTAGGTCTGAATGACTTGCGCGCTGGCCGGCATGGCCAACAGCAAGCCCAGCCATGCGCTACGCAGTAACACAATTGAGGCACTCATCGCAGCAGCTCCGCACGCACGTGCGCGGGCAGCCGCGGATCGCGGGCAAGTTGATCCAAAACGACTCGCGCTTGCGTCGACTCATCCATTCGAAGCGCCAGTGCCAACGACGTCAAACGACGGGAGCTTGCCGCCGGATCGGCAATCAGCTTTTCGATGAGTGCGAGACGATCAGTGTGTGGCCGGTGCCCAAGCGCGGTCGCCGCTGAAGCGCCGTGTGTCTCGCTATCAAGGGTCGCAATCAGGTGCTGCAAGCCAACCGAGCGCCGATCCGCGAGCGGTGCGAGCGCCAACAATGCCGCTGAAGTCAGCGCCGGTCGCGCACTTAGATGGATTAGCCAGTCGCCCGCTTCGCTTGCAGAAAGTTGGCCAACAGCGGGCAGCAAGGCAAGCAGGTCGTTGTCATCGCAACGCAGCAGCGCGGTCGCGAACACGCGCTTATCCTTGCTACCAGAAGCCATCGCGGCCCATACGCTGGAGTCAAACGCTTCTGGCTGCAGCAACATCTTTACCGACAACGCATCGCGCTCGACTTGGGCGAGTTCAGCGATGGCTTCAACCAACGCTAGCGGCAAGTTGGCGGATGCGGTCGACAGAGCGCGAATCGCGCTTTCGGTGCTAGCGGACAGCTCCGCGAGCCAAGCCCGACGCTCGGCGCCCGCGTCCCACGCACGCAACGCAAATTGCGCCTTGCTGGGCACATCCACTAGCGGCACAAACCAATCGGCACGCGTTTCTTCGTGGCGGCGAAAGACCCGCGTGGAAGCCTTTGTCAAATCGAACAACACCGAACGGCCCTGCGGCGAATCCTCACCGGCCTGCACAGCCGCAATCAGACGCGCAGCGGCCAACTCAAATGCCAGTGGCTCGGTCAATGTTGCCAGTTCTGCCAATGCTGCTTTCGCTCCGCCCACTCGCAAACCTGCATTCGCCGCGTTCGCCTTGTTGGCCGCAACTATATTGGCCACCGCGATGGCTACGTCGTCAACGATCACTGCGTCGACCGGCAAATCCTGCCGCGAGCGCCCGTGCGACTGCTGCGCAGTCAGGCCGAGCGACAGTACAATAAGGAAGGCGACGGTTAGTCTGTTCATGGCCAAAGTATAGAACTGGGTCGCAGCGACGGATGTCAGCAGTCTGGCCCCCTGTCCTGCGCTCGGCCATAGGCCATAGGCAATGATTCAGATTGGCGCGACTTGATCGGAGCAGCGGAGCAAGTTCGCGCGCTACGCGCGCGCCTTCGCTTCGCTCGGTCGGCTCTACCAAAGCCGAACGCGCTGCTCCTGCCGCTGTAGATCTGAGCTTGCTCGGCTGCCTTACCCTCCGTATGAATATCGCCAAATGAACATCACCAAGCGCCTCGGCTTTCTGCTTGCTTTCGTGGTGCCCGCCTTGATGCCGGTGGCCGCGCTGCTGGCAGGCGGAAGTTGGTTGTCTGCCGATTTGGCGGCGTGGTTTCCACTGGTTTTTCTTTTCGTACTGCTGCCGCTGGCCGACTTCGCTTTGGGTCATGACTCTGTTAATCCGAGCGCCGCGGAAGCCGCCGCACTGGACCGAGATCTCTGGTTTCGCGGATTGACGCTTGCTTGTGTGCCTGTCCAGCTCGGCTTGCTGGCGTGGTCGGGCTACTACTTCGTCAACGCGGAGTTGGGTGCGCTGGGCTTGCTGGGTTGGGTGTTGTCGCAGGGCGTGGTCAGCAGCGTGCTGGCTATCAACGTGGCGCATGAGCTCATTCACAAGGACACGCGCCTGGAACAGTGGGCGGGCGGCGTACTGCTGACGTCGGTGGGGTATCACGGCTTCAAGGTCGAACACATTCGCGGCCACCATGTGCATGTCTCCACCCCCGAAGACGCCTCCAGCGCACGCTTTGATCAATCGTTGTGGCATTTCTTGCCGCGTTCGCTGCTGCGCAACTCGCGAAATGCGTGGGCACTGGAAGCGCAACGTCTGCGCAAGCAGGGGCTGGGTGTCTTGCATTGGCGCAACGAGCTGATCGGTTGGACCAGCTTGTGGCTGCTGGCAACGGCGCTCTTTGGTTGGCTGCTCGGATCAATTGGGGTGATTTTCTTTCTTGCTCAAGGCCTTTTTGCAGCCATCAGTTTAGAAATCATCAACTACATCGAGCACTACGGACTCGAACGCAAGAAACTGCCCAACGGTCGCTACGAACGCACCACCCATCTGCACTCGTGGAACAGCGACTTTCGCTTGAGCAATCTGCTGCTATTCCAACTACAGCGGCATTCCGACCACCACGAAACCCCGCGCCGACGCTATCAAGCATTGTTGCATCATGCGGACAGCCCGCAACTGCCCGGCGGCTATGCCTCGATGTTTATCCTCGCGATGTTTCCGCCGCTTTGGAAACGAGTGGTGAATCCGCGCGTTCTTCGCTTTCGGGCAGGCTCCGCGACGCAAGCCTGAGTTCCGGCCGAAATCCGCTCAGTCGGCATCATCAAGCAAACCGCCGAGCTTGGGTTGGCTACCAAGCGCGGTGTGGAAGCCGAACCCCAGCAATCCCAGCAAGATCGTCCCTGTAAACCAGGTTCGGTCGGCATACCAGAGCGACCAGTCCAAGGTGAGCGGGGTTGCTTCCAGCAGCAGAAACACGTACATCGCGATGACGCCCGCCAGCAGGCCAGCGCGCAGCGTGGTCAACAGATAAATAGCTGTGAAGAGCGCCGTGGCCAGCGACCATCGCTGATCGATCCCGGTGAACGCTGCCATGGCTAGGTACTGGGAGACAACCAGAACGGCGAGCGCCAACCAGCGGCTGCGTAGGAGGCTATGGAATATCAACCAGCCGAGTAATGTGCCAAAGGGCACAACGACCGCGCCAAACGGATGCGACAAGGCAAAATGCACCAGATGGCGCAACTCGGCGAGGCTGCTGAGCACGCGCCCACGCGGCACAGCGGCGGGCCCGCCCATCCACTCTGGCAGCACGATGTTGAGGCTCAAAACCAGTGCCATCGCGATGCCCGCCAAAGCGCCGATCAGCGCATTGCGGCCGACCAGAGGATCGCGCCAACGCCCAGCCACCAGCCGACTCCAGCCCACCAGCAACTGCGGCCAGCGACGTCGAGCCACCGGCTCTAGCGCGATGTAGCAACTCCAGACGATGCCCGTATACAGCAGGGTTTGCGCCAGCAAGTTGCTGAGCAGGGCGATCTCCTCATAAAGGAGGGGAACATGGTCCGCACGTAGCAACTGTGCGAGAAACGCGCTAGCAAACAGGAATCCGCTGATCCGCAATGCGCCGGCTGTATCGCTGCGACCCAAGCGCAAATTGCGTCGCAACAGGGCGGCAATCGTTATCCACATGAAGATGCTGCAAAAAAGCAGGGTCAACATGGCAGTGCGCATCACCGAATTCACTGGCGTTATCGCAGTGCGGGCGGCGGCCAAGGGCGTGGCCATCGATTCTGAGGATAACGGCTGTACGGAAAACCAGACCACCCTCCCTGCCAACGATCCCGCCTCAATGTGCAACGGGTTAGCGCCCCCACCTGCGCCACTTCCCTCCCAGGCGACCCGTTTGTCGGCGGGAACCGATGGCAACTCGCGCGGAACAGCTGGCTTCAATGTCTTCACGTCGATTTGAGCTGCGGCAAACAAACCGTTCCAGTCGGGTTCAACGGATCCCACTGGACTGAGCTCAACTGGCGACGCCACGATCCGTAGACCGAGCAGCCGACCTCGCTGGTCCAAGACCACGTCTGCCATGCCCGGCACTTTTGCCGCCGGATCGTCCAAGGTGACGCGACCCGCCTCGGAGGGGCCGAACGGGCGGATCTGGGTGCGCTCGGCTACCAACGGCTCTGGACTTTGCCGGTACAGGAAGTGCAGCGGACCTGGCGTGGCCTCCGCCAGTCCAGTCCAATCCTGCGATAGCGCTGCATCAGCGCGCTTGAAGTAGTTCTCGTCGATCAGATAGCTGTGGTGCCAGTCAATTGCTGGCGCATCCAGGCCGACGTCAACAAGAATGGCGCGTGACCGCTCCTCCAGGATCAGCGGCGATGTCTGTGGCGCGACTCGACCTACCAAGGTGCTGTTTGCTGCCAGCCAAGCCAGCAACCACAGGCCTGCCAGCGCCAGCAGCAACAGGCTCCAACCGAGGCCAACGCGTAGCGTACCCACGGTGCCGGCCGCCGCGACCATTGCGGGCGATGGCGTCTCGCCTGCAGCCAGTGCGGCCTGCAGCGGATCACCGCCGGGCAATGCGGCCATAACGGCCAATGCAGAAGCGGGTCGAGCCTGCGGATCGCGTTGGAGACAGCGCTGGATAACGTGCTGCACGGCCGGCGGAACATCCGCCCATCCGCTCACGAGCGCCGGTGTCAGCGGATCACGGCCTTGCGCTTGCTGACCGCGGTGACCCGTACAAATTTCCTGCAAAACCAACCCCAGCGCATACAGGTCACTACGGACCGAAGCCGGCTGGCCTTCGACCAGCTCCGGCGCCATGTAGGCAGGCGTACCCGCCCGGAGTTCGGCGTCAATGCTATCTGCCAGCGCGGCGATGCCAAAGTCGGCAATGCGCGCGCGGCCCTTGCCATCGATCATCACGTTGGCCGGCTTCAAGTCACGATGAATCACGCCCTTGTCGTGCGCGGCGGCGAGCCCGGCGCACAAATCACGCGCGATCTCGATGACCTTGTCGGCTGGCAAGCGACCGATGCGCGCCAGCAGGGCAGCGAGATCTTCTCCGTCGACATACTCCATCGACAAGCAAAAGTGGCCGTCGATCTCAACCAAGTCATGCAGACGACAGACATTGGGGTGCGAGACCTGTCGGCCGATGCGCACCTCGGCGATGAATCGCTCGCGCATCTCGCTGTCGGCCACGAACGCCGCGGGCAGAAACTTGAGCGCGACGGTTTGGCCAAGCCGCAGATCGTCTGCGCGATATACCTCGCCCATGCCGCCGCGACCCAGCAATGCGACCAGCCGGTAGCGGCCAGCGAGCACGGTTCCGGGGATGAAGTGCCCCTCGCAGGAGGTCTGTTGCCCAGAAACCGGCGCAGGAACTGTATGCGGCGAAGGCAACCCCGCGACGCTCGACTGCGGGTCGTCAGGATCAGGCGAGAGTTCAGCGTCGGCGGGTGAGCGCGGCATCAGCGAACCGACGTTTGCAATCTACCCGTTGGCTCAACGTCCGCCGTTCGCAGAACGCGACCGCGGCGAACGATACGTCAGTAGCTACACTGAAAATAAACGATGTCATTCTGATTCTGCGCGACCGCTTGCCCCAAGCTGATCGTGCCTGCCTTGCGCAGGTGAATCTCGTCGCGATGTAGCCGCAGCTCGTCGTCTTCGCCCAACTTCACGTACGTGGCGTTGGTGCTGCGATCAGAGAGGACGAAAAAGCCCTTCTTGAACTCGATCAGGGAATGATTACGACTCACCCACTCGGTCTCGACGACCAAGGTGTTGGTGGCATCGCGACCCATTGAATACGGCTCAGAGTTCTCGTTCAGCTCAACCACCAGCCCACGGAAACGCAAGGTCAACTTGACATTGGTAGTGCCGCCATCATCGATACGAATGGCGCGCTGCACGGTGGTGATGTTGGAGGTGTCTTCTTGCCAGATGACGTCGACGATCTCGATTGGCAATAGTTTGCCGCTAACCCGCGCGCGACCCAAGCTGCGGCTGCGGATGTTGCCGGCGTTGGTCAGGCACTTCAGCGTGCTGGCGGTGGTGACAATCTGCTCACGCTTGGCCAGTGAGGCCATGCGCGCCGCCGTGTTGACTGAATCGCCATACACGTCGCCGTCTTCTTCCAGCGCGTCGCCATGATGCAGG
>JANNWF010000366.1:0-9891 GCA_031408455.1 Pseudoxanthomonas sp.
CCAGCAGCAAACCCAGCGTCAGCGACATCAGAGAGGCGCCGACAAACCAAACCAGCGACTTCAAACCGATCCGCCCCACCACGGCGACATCGCCCATCTTGGCGATGCCGACCACCAAGGTGGCAAACACCAAGGGGCCGATAATCATCTTGATGAGGCGCAAGAAGACCGTCGTGATGAGAGTGAATCCCTCCACCGCTGGGGTGGGGTCGGCCATGTTCTTGTTGAGCACCCAGCCGACGATGATGCCGGCCACCAGGCTGGCAAGAATCCACCACGTGAGTTTGTTGTTGCTCGTCGCGCCGCCAGCTGCCATGAGGTTTCCATCCGAATTAAAGGGGGACCAGGCGCTGGCCTGCTCGCGTGGCATGTTAAATCGCTTTGCGACCAGATAGCGTTCGAGATGTCATTGAATTTTCAGAAGGGTGGCCCAACATCCACCGGCCACGGCGAGCACGCCAGTCGAACAAGTCACCCAGTCATGAGCAAAGAAAACACTTCGCAGATGAGTCCGCTGCCGACTTTGATCTTCAGCTCGCGCTGGTTGCAGCTGCCGTTGTATCTGGGTCTGATCGTTGCCCAGGGCGTTTACGTGGTGCTGTTTGTCAAGGAGTTAGGGCACCTCGTGATGGGCGCGGTGAGCTTGGGCGAGCAGGAGATGATGCTGATCGTGCTGGGTCTGATCGACGTGGTGATGATTTCCAACCTGTTGATGATGGTCATCGTTGGCGGCTACGAGACGTTTGTCTCCCGGTTGCGCTTGCAAGGTCATCCGGATCAGCCCGAGTGGCTGAGTCACGTCAATGCCTCGGTGCTGAAGGTGAAGCTGGCGATGGCGATCATCGGCATCAGCTCGATTCACTTGTTGAAGACGTTTATCGAGGCCGGTTCATTGGGCGGCTTGCCGCATTGCGCCAGCCCTGAGGGCATGGCGGCGACCGCCGCGTTGGCTGCCGCGGCGGCCACCGGCAAAGTACTCGCGGTGTGCAATACGGTGACGTCGGTCGGCGTGATGTGGCAGACCATCATCCACACCATCTTCATCCTCTCGGCGATTGGTATTGCCTGGACAGATCGCCTGATGGATCACAGCCCGCGGCCGGCCAAGAATGGCAACAACGGGTACTGAGCTGTTCGCTCGCTGCGCTCACAGTCGCCGGAATGACGGGGTTTACTGTGTGTTGTGGGAAGCGGCTTTCAGCGCGACCTCGCTCGAAGTCGAGTCACCATCCGATCCGCGTGCTGGCTTTGCTCCAGAACCCAATCAAAGCGCGCCAACAGTCGACGACTCAACTCCAAGCCGAGGCCATATCCGGTGGTTTCGAGGGCTTCGCCCTTCGGATTGGCAGGCGCACTGGCGAGCGGATTGCTGATCGTCAATTCAAACTTGGCGTATTCGATGCGAATGCTACCGGCGCCGCCATGAGTGATCGCATTCAGCATCAAGTTGGCGAGCACGGTCTCGGCGACTTCCTCCGACAACGGCCACTGCGCATCCACATCGATGGCGAGTTCAAACTGTTGCGAGCGTGATTCGGCCATCGCTGCAAATTCTTCCACCAATGCCAGCACATTCGGTCGCACGGCCGAGTTGTGCGCTGTAGCTACCGGCTCGCCGCTTGCCAGCATCAACACCGCGTGACTGCCGCGGCTCAGGCGGTTGATGGCGCGCTCCAGTCGCGCCAATGCAAGCGCATGGGCGGGTTGTTGACGCAGCAAGGCGAGGCTGCCCCGTGCCGACTGCAAGGGCGTGCGGAGTTCGTGGGCCAGAAAGGCCAGCGTTTCGTGCTCGCGTGCGAGCGCGTCCAACCGATCCTGCCAAGCCGTCGCCAAGGCCAATCCCAGTGCACGTAGTTCCAGTATGGGTTCGGAGGCGGCGGTGAGCCGCAGCGCTTGGCTGGAGTCGTTGCCAGCTGCGGCGGCCAGTAACGCTTGGATGCGTGCATCCAACCGTCTGACCAGGCGCTGCGCCAGTAGCCACGCCGCTACTACCAATGCTGAGGCCAACACAAGCACCAACATCAGCCCGCGCGGCAAGGCTTGGTTGACCCGTAGAGTAGCCTCGGCATCAAACACGAGATAGGCCTGCGAGTTAGCAGCGACGGGCAAGCCCAACACGTGCAGATAGCGGCCATCGTCCAGGCGAAATTCGCGGATCCAACCTGCTTGCATGCCCTGAGTGCGAGCTGCTATCTCGCTATTCAATTGCCCTTGCTCAAGTCGCACGAAGCCTCGCGGCAGCGGTGATGCGGGCGCGTCGGTATGTGCCGCAGCCACTTCACGCAGGCGCGCGTCGATGAAGCTGTCTTCCAGCACAAACAAGGCCAACAAGGCGAGCAGGCTTGCGCCGACGAGGATGAGCAAACCAAAGCCGATCCATTGCCGGGTAAGCAAGCGCGCAAGGCTGGTTGGGCGAGTCATGCGACGTTGGAAAATCGATAACCGAGACCGCGCACGGTGTGAATGGGCGCGTCGCCGAACTGTGCTTGCATGGCTTGCCGCAGCTCATAGATGTGGGTGCGCAGGGGGTCGCTCGCAGGCGCCTGCTCGCCCCATAACGCGGTCGCCAACTGTTGTCTTGAAACGCAGCCCGGACTTGCGCGCATCAGTCGTTCCAGCACGTTAACGCCAGCCGCATTCAAGGCGAGGTGTTGTTGGCCGCGCTCCAGCACACCTCGCTGTGGGTGCAGCCGATAGCCAGCCGCCTCAATACAGAGCAATCCGCCGCCGCGTTGCAAGCCACACAAGGCCCGAATGCGCGCAAGCAGTTCCGCCAGTTCAAAGGGTTTGACAATGTAGTCGATGGCACCCGCAGCAAAGCCAGCCAGCTTGTCGTCCAAGCCGCCGCGGGCGGTCAGGAACAGTGACGGCGTTTGTAGCCCTGCGTGTTTGAGTTGCTGGCACAACTGCAGTCCGGTCTCGCCGGGCAACTGCACATCCAGCAGCAGCAGATCGAACTCGGTGGTAGCGATGCGAGCGCGCGCTTGCGTTGCGGTGTAAGCGAAATCCACGCGTACACCATGGGCTTCCAGATAGTCACCGATGGTGGCGGCTACGTCGAGGTCGTCTTCGACCAGCAATACACTCATGACGGGGTAGCTAGAAGGGATGCTATTCAATTGGGCAAATTCTCGACTGGCCGTCATTCCGGCGGACGCCGGAATCCACTGCATACCCGAGCTGCCACGCACGTGGATTCCGGCTTTCGCCGGAATGACGAGCCAGAGCTAAGGCAAGTGGCAATCGACAACGGTGCCGGCCGCTCGCTCATGCGCGCGCCAAACGCTGCAAGTCGAATGATCGAACCACTTCGCCGCGCATCATTGCCACCATGGCGTGCATCAGCAGTAGACGCTTGTCGCTGCGCGGCCCGCTTGCCTTGTCTGCCAACGCTGCATCGAGGCCCGCAGTCTCGTAGCGCTGCAAAAGCTGCACGCTGCGCTCCTCGGCGGTGGTCACGCGTGCCGGCGGTGTCCCACCGAGCGAGCGCACCATCGCCTCGGCGACCGACCACGTCGACCAAGGATTCTGTCCAGTAATCAAGCGCCCATCGACCACCGTGTTGTCCAAATACATCGGCCCTTCCACTACCTTTGCCGCTTGGCTGGTGAGCGCATCCTGCAATAGATAGCCGAACAGTTCTTGCGCTTTGGGAATCAGGAACAGTTCTTCGGCGTTGCTGAAAGCGGCGACTCGACGACCCGCCAGCAGCGGTCGGCCATTGTCCAAGGTGATATCAAGCAACGCAGCCGGCCCGTGGCAGACCGCGCCGATCACCCCGCGTGGCCAGATCGAAGCGACGATGCGGGCGATATCGGGATTGCCGCGAAAATCCTGCATCGTGCCCTTGCCGCCGACAAAGTAAACGGCGTCATACAAGGTCGGGTCCACCAGCGCCAAAGCTATTGATTGGCGCAGCTTTGCCTGCGCGTCGGCGTCATTGAGAAAGGCGAAATCGGCGTCGACCAAATCATCGTCCTTGACCATCGGCGGCGATCCGCCACGTGGGCTGGCGATGTCGACGACGTAGCCACTGGCTACAAACACCCACCACGCGCGTGCCAGCTCGGTCAGCTCGAAGCCGGTGCGCTTCTTTGTGGGACCGATCTCGGCGCTGCTGGTCACCACGGCGAGAATGCGGCCTCGCGGTTTGGGTTGGGAAGGGACGAAGCCCAGGCTGGTAGCCGTTGCTTCGGTGTTGGCGACTGGCTCGGCATCCAGATTGAGCGTTTCGACATACAGCCAGCCGCCAGCGATCAACGTTACGGCCGCAATCAGCAGCCCGAACAACGCTCGCTTGAAAAATGTACGCATAACCTATCCCGCTAGCCCGACCAGGCGTCGGCGGTCATAGCCTGCACAGGCTTGATCAGCTGAATGTCAGCCGGGGCGCTTACCTGAAGCGTGGCGTTGACATCGCGTTGACGCTCTGAAGCGCCGGGCGCACCATCGGGCGGGTTCGCATCAGCGCAGGCAAAGCAGCGGAGCAAGCTCCGCTCTACAAGAGCGTAAAGGCCTGCACTGCTGTTGTAGAGCGAAGCTTGCTCCGCTGCTCTCCGCCGTATTCGCCAGATATTGAAAGCATCGTCCATCGACACAGGTCTCATGCAAGGTATCCAGACAATGTCAAAGCACGGGCGACGAGAGGCGATGTCGAAGGTCGACACCGCTTGGCTGCGGATGGAGAAGTCGACCAATCTGATGATGATCAGCGGCGTGATGATGTTGGACACGCCGCTCGCTTTGGACTCGCTCAAACAACTACTGACGCATCGATTTCTCGCCTTCGAGCGCTTTCGGCAGAAGGCGGTGACCGAGGATTCCAGCAGCCACTGGGAAATTGACGAAGACTTCGATATCGATTGGCACGTCCGTCGCAGTGCCTTGCCTGGTGAGTCCGGCAAGACTGAATTACAGGATTTCGTCAGCCAGTTGGCCTCGACTCCGCTCGATCAATCCAAACCCCTTTGGCAGTTTCATCTGATCGAGCGTTTTGGTGCCGGTAGTGCCTTGGTCATGCGCATTCACCACTGTTACGCCGATGGCATCGCACTGGTGCAGGTATTGCTGTCGCTGACCGATGTCTCGCCAACGCCATCGCCAGATGCGTCGTTGCCAGCGGCTTGGCTGAAGGAAGACGGCGAGAAAGTAACCACCCAGTTTTTCGATCCGGCCAAAGAGCGCCTGGATCAAGCGATGAAATTTGGCGGCAAGTTGCTGAAGAAGGGCGTCGACATGTACCTGCGGCCGACCTTGGCCGGGGTGATGGTGGCGGAGGGCTCAGGCATCGTTGCCGAATTGGCGCATGCGTTGTCGCTGCGCGACGATCCAGTGACCTCGTTGAAAGGCCCGCTGGGAGTGGTCAAGCGCTGTGCTTGGGCAGAGCCGCTGCCCTTGACTGAGGTAAAAACCATTTGCGCCGCGCTCGGCTGCACGGTGAACGACGCGCTGATGGCCTGCGTCGCTGGTGCCTTGCGCGCTTACTTGATCGAGCAAGGCGAAGACGTCGACAACTTGACCATCCGCGCCACCGTGCCGGTGAATTTGCGGCCGCTGGAGCACGCCAAGAAACTCGGCAATCACTTTGGTTTGGTGTTTCTTGATCTACCCATTGGCGAAGCCAACCCGCTGGAGCGCCTGCGCCGCGTCACCGTCAGCATGGGCGAAATCAAGGCTTCCAAGCAGGCTTTGGTGACCTACGGCGCGCTGGCTGCCCTGGGCATGGCGCCGGCATCCGTGCAGCGGCTAGCGCTCGAATATCTGAGCCGCAAAGCCACTGCGGTTGCGACTAACGTTCCCGGCCCACCGATGCCGCTGTATCTCGCCGGCGCGCGTCTGCGTCAGACCATGTTCTGGGTCCCGCAAAGCGGCAGCATCGGGCTAGGCGTGAGCATTCTGAGCTACGACGGTGGCGTCCACTTCGGCTTGATGTCAGACCGCAAACGCCTAGCCGACCCCGACGCCGTCATCGCCCGCTTCCGCCTCGAGTTCGAAAAGCTGCTCTACATCGTGATGATGGAGGAGTGGGATGGTTCGATTAGTGCGGCGGATGCAGAGGCTACGATGGGGCGATTTGGGTGAGGGCGGTGTCGGAGTGATTTCGTCAGCGTGCGTGTGCCATTAAAGCTCGCTTCGCATCCGCGAGACGTGATCCTTTGCCCACTCAACTGCCTCTTCAAATCTTGGCAGCGCAGGACTCCTAATGCGAGGCCACGCGGCCATCGGTGAGAAGATCGGGGCGGGGTCGGTCCGCATAGCGATGGCGTCGTCCAAGGCTTGTTCAATTCCATCCAGCTTGCCGGTGAGTGCTTTTGCGAGCCTTGCAGTCTCCAGTTGGTCGGGCGCATGCGTCCCGACGAACCACCAATCGAACAAATCACGTGGCGTGATTCGGCTTCCTCGGTGATACAGTTTTTTCGCGAACACCTCGACCACCGGTTCAAGTTGTAAACGAAAGTCGCCACCGTAGGTAACGAGATCTCCGCCGACGACCGGCGGGCAGAAGATGAAGTCGATTTCGCCCAATCCCTGGAAATGAAATTTCAGGGCACCGTGTTCGTCGTTGTATGTGGCAACCTCGGCGGCGATCGCGTCGTTCAGTCTAGGGGACAACAAGCCTTGGACGCTCGGGTCGGGGATGAAGATATCGATGTCGTGGCTAATACGGTGCTCGAACTCAAGCATCAGTCGCGTGCCGCCGCCAAGCGCCCACGAGATTTCGCCCGGGTAGTGTGGGGTTGCGATATCGATGTAACGGAGCGCCTTTTCCGCAAGCTCACGCCAAGAACCATACGCGCGAAATTCTGCGACCTCAGCTGCGGTGGTCATTAGGCCGCTAGCTTGGCTTCCCATGCCGGGACTTTAGGGGCACCGACAGAAACAAAAGAGGCATAGGCGTGCACGGCCTGTTGCAAGGGTAGCTTGATTTCAGCGCACGCTTTTTCGATCAACGCGGGGCTGCACTCAGCAAATAGCCAACCGAGCACGTCCGCCGCTGGATTCTGGGCGAGCGCCGTTTTGCCCACGCAAAGTGCTTCAACAATGTCGCCCGCCGTCACCACCGCGCCGTAAGGAGCGTTTAGGTGCGAAACAATCATTTCGATAGCAGGGGTTGCCATAGCGACTGAGCGTCGGTTGATGTGATCTCGATTCTAGGACGGGGGCGGGGTGGCGTCCAATCAATGAAGGTCTCGCTTCTCGCTCGGCGTAAAGCAATTCAAGATTTTGGCTCGCCGGTTCTGGCTGAGGCGTTGCCAGTAAGAGCTGAAGTCATGCCGCAATTCCTGATCTTGGCAGCCGACGTGCGGTGGCGTTGCAGAAACGCAGGTGTGCCAACGCACAGACCTCCGCGCGAAGGCGGCACACAGTCGGGTCGGCAATTCGCCATGTCGTCCTTTGGGAATCAGCATGAAGCCGTCGCAAGACATCTCCAAGAAAGCGCCGTCAGCGCTGCCAGTCGACAGCAAACAATCTCACCTGAAACCGCAGACGGGCACTACCGCCAACCGCGACAAGGTTCGCGAGCAGGTGCCGGTGCGCGCGCCGCGGCAATCGCAGCGGCCGGTCGAGCGCTCCAAGTAGGGCGACTCAGGTCGGGCCCTTCGAACAGGACTGCTCTGCTTAAGTGGTCCCTCCAAGTCAGTGTTCATTGGCGCTTACTCCCAGCCCGCCATCCCCGCGCAGGCGGGGATCCAGACGCTGCACAGTTGACGATTGCTAAACGATCGCTGGATTCCCGCCTGCGCGGGAATGACGGTCGCTGAGTGGCGGTATCTGGGGACTTCAATCAGTAGGTGCCGATTTGTGTCTGGGTTCACTTACTGTGACCGCGACCGCTTGAGTCGACCGCCGCAAGACATGCGAATCAGTTAGATTTCGGGGGTCTTGACTTGCTTGTGTAGCGCTCCCGAAACCGATGCCCTCCACACCGATTTCCTGCATGCGCACCGCATCGGTGGCTACGCCCTTTATTCGCTGGGTGTTGGGTTTCCAACTGTCCTCGCGGTTTGAACGATTGTGGCTGGTCGCATTGTTGGTGCTCGCCGCGTTGGCCTTGTCTGGCCAGGTCCTGGCGGCGACGGTCTATGGACAGGGCAGCGGCTTGCCCAACTTGTCGGTGCGCGGGTTTGTCTTGGACCCGGAAGGCTACGTTTGGCTTGGCACCGAAGACGGCGTGTTCCGGTTCGATGGCCATCGCTTCGAGCCGCTGGATTTGAGTTCGCCCGGGTCGCCACAGGACAACTACGTCAGCAGCATGGTGGCGACACCGGCGGCGCTATATGTGGCAACGCGTTCCGGCCTGCATCGCTATGACTGGAAAACGCGCCAAAAGCGGGTATTGCGCGATGCCGACGGCGGCGAGTTGGGCAGCATATTCGTGTTGCAGTTCATGGGCGAAGGGCATGCCAAATCCATGCTCGCGGGGATGGGTAGCGGTCAGCTGTTGACGTTCGCGGATCGCGCCGATGCGGTGCCGAGGCCGGCAGGAACGGGTGAGTCGGAGACGCCGCCCGCATTCGGATGGATCACCGATATCAATGTGGCGTTCGAGCATGTGTGGCTGGCGACCACCCAAGGCGTTTACGCCTGGGAGGGCGATCCGAAGCAACGCCAGACGGGCGCGAACGCTTTCACGCCAATGCGTTTCAAGCAACTCGAAATCGACGACGGCGCCCGCGGCGCGCGTGCGGTGCTGGAGCATCCGCGTGGCGTGCTTTGGATTGGTTTTTGGAACGATGGCTTGGTGCGGGTGAATCTGGCCAGCGGCGAGCATCGCTGGTTTCATCCGGGCCAACCGAAGGCGGGGGCATTGCGCGCCACCAGCGTCTACGCGATGGTGCCGCGTGGTGACCGTACCCTGATTGCGACCAATCGCGGACTGGTTTATCACGAGCCCGCCTGCGACTGCCTGCGCGGCTTGAACCATCCCGAGTGGGACAAATCGGACGGCAATGGCGTCATCATCCAAGCGTTGATGCTGCATGGCGATGCGGTGTGGGCCGCGCCGATGGGCGGCGGCGCGTATCGCATAGCGCCCGAGGACTGGGTATTCGAGCATCAGGTCAAGACCGAAGGGCGTAGCGATTCGCTGGCCTTGCCCATCATCCGGGCGCTGCATGTCGGTGCCAACCGTCGCCTCTGGATAGGCACATACGGCGGCGTGCAATGGGTCGACGCAGACCAGCGCGAGCAGGGTCAGGCGTGGCCGCTTTCGACCTTGCCTTGGTCGCTGACCCGAACTGAGTCGCGCTTTCTGTGGAGCATTGAGGAAGACCCGAACCACGACCTCTGGTTGGGCACGGGAACGGGCTTTTATCGGCATAGCGCTGGCAACCTGATTGCGATGACGCCGGCGGTTGAAAGCGGTCGCTGCTCGCTGCTGACCTCCCGCGGACGGCGCTATCTGGGGAGCATATTTGGTCTGTTTCGAGTGGAAAACGATGTGCTGGTGCGTATTCCCCTGCGAAGGAACGGCGCTGCCGCAGACACAAGCGCCGACCCACCGGTGTGGTCACTCACGGAGTTTGATGGCGAACTCTGGGTCGGCACCGCTGCGGGTTTGTATCGCTTGAACGCGGACGAGCAGTTGGTCGCCCATCACGACATCGGCCTGGGTCCCGCTGACCTTCCGGGTGCGCAGGTGTTGCAGCAGCGGCGTACCCCCGACGGACGGGTCTGGCAGGTGACCTCCGGTGGCCTAGTGGAAGTCTTGGGCAATGCCGAGCGGCGCGTGTTTGCGCCACAACCGGCGTTGCTCGAAGCGCAGGTGCGCAACCCGGTTAGCATCGAAGTGGATGGCAAGGGCGTGATCTGGCTGGGCACCGTGCGCGGATTGGTTCGCTTTGACCCGCTGCACAATTCTGTCGAGATTTTTGGCCACAGTGACGGGCT
>JANNWF010000367.1:0-4445 GCA_031408455.1 Pseudoxanthomonas sp.
CCTGACCGACCTGTTCCCGATCATGGAGCTCGGCACCAGCGCGAAGATGCTGTCGATCGTGCCGCTGATGGCCGGCGGTGGCATGTATGAAACCGGTGCCGGCGGCTCGGCGCCCAAGCATGTGAAACAACTGGTCGAAGAGAACCACCTGCGTTGGGATTCGCTAGGCGAGTTCCTAGCCTTGGCCGTCTCGCTGGAAGACCTAGGCTTCAAGACCCACAATCAGCGCGCCAAACTGCTCGCCAAAACGCTGGACGCCGCGACAGGCAAGCTGCTCGACTTCGACAAGTCGCCCTCGCGCAACACCGGCGAACTCGACAACCGCGGCAGCCAGTTTTATCTCGCCATGTACTGGGCCCAAGAGCTCGCTGCGCAGACGAGTGATACCGAACTGCAAGCCCACTTCGCCCCGCTGGCCAAGACCCTGACCGAGAACGAAGAGAAAATCCTGCAAGAGCTGACCGAGATCCAGGGCAAGCCGACCGGCATCGGCGGCAGCTACATCGCCGATCCGGAAATGATTAAGACGGTGATGCGGCCGAGCGCCACGTTCAATGCGGCGCTGGCGGCAGCGCGCGGGTAAGCCGCTCGCGTAGGGCGGGTCTTGACCCGCCAAAACATTGCGGCGGTGCGTAAGGTAGGTCAAGACTTGGCGGCGGAGCGAGGGTAAAACGCTTCGTAGGGCGGGTCTTGACCCGCCAAGGCATTGCGACTCTGCGTGGTGGCGGGTCGAGTCCCGCCCTAACTCGAGATCGTTTGCCGCGTCATGGAGGTTGCTAACCTTCGGAGGGATCCTTTGTCAGACCTCAGGCCAAAAGAAAACCAAGATGCCGATCCCGGACTACCAAACCTTGATGCTTCCCCTTCTTCGTCTTACAGAAGATGGAGCCGAGCATCCATTTCGTGAAGCCGTAGAGTGCCTCGCGACTGAGTTCCAACTGACTGACGATGAGCGCACTGAACTGCTACCAAGCGGTGCTTCTCACGTTTTCGGTAGCCGAGTAGGGTGGGCCAGAAGCTACCTCAAGCAGGCGGGACTTTTGGATGCTCCTCGGCGCGGAGTCTTTCGAATAACCGCCGATGGCCTGGCCCTGCTGAAGAAGAAGCCCGCCAAGGTTGATAACAATCTACTCAATCAATACGAGTCGTTTCGAGCATTCAGATCGCGCGGAAGAGCAGTCGAAGGCGGTTCTTTGGTCGCACCTGCCGAAGTGGCATCCGAGCAGACTCCCGAAGATGCGATGGCGACTGCGTACCAACGGGTGCGCAAGAATTTGGAGGCTGAGCTTCTCGATCAGATAAGGGCTTCCTCCGCTGCATTCTTCGAGCGTCTGGTTGTGGATCTGATTGTGGCCATGGGCTACGGCGGTTCGCGCCAAGATGCGGGTCGCGCCATCGGTCGCAGTGGTGACGAAGGTATCGACGGAATAATAAAAGAGGACCGGCTTGGCCTTGACGTCATTTATTTGCAGGCCAAGCGATGGAAGGACACGGTGGGGAGGCCAGAAATTCAAAAATTCGCCGGCGCTTTGCAGGGGCAGCGTGCGAACAAAGGCATCCTCATTACCACGTCAAACTTCTCGCGAGATGCCCTTGCGTACGTCAATGTCATCGCCACAAAAATCATCTTGATCGACGGTGAAATGCTTACGTCGTTGATGGTTGATTACAACGTGGCGGTCGCCCTGACTGGAACCTACGAACTCAAGAAGATCGATACAGACTATTTCGAAGATTGATACCGCGATGAGCCGAGTCGATTGACGTGACGAGACCGATCTCAACGGGGCGGGCCTTGGTCCGTGATCGGCATCGAGGCGAGTTAGTTGGCGGGTCAAGACCCGCCCTACGATTGTCGACGGTTGCTTGCGCCGTGTGGTGGCAACTGTAATTAGTCGCAAGCTTGGGCGGGAGTAATCTGCGGCAATGTCGAACTATCGTCGGGCTTGGGTGCCGGGCGGTACCTACTTTTTCACCGTGAACCTGTTGGAGCGGGATCGCGGGTTGTTGGTCGAGCATGTGGATGTGTTGCGCGAGGCATTCCGGGTGGCTCGGGCGGCGCGGCCGTTCGAGATTGTCGCGATGGTTGTGCTCCCCGATCACCTGCACTGCATCTGGCGGCTGCCGGAAGGTGATGCGGACAACGCGACTCGCTGGCGGCAGATCAAGTCGGCGTTTTCACGGGCGTTGCCTTCTGACGAGCGACGCTCGACGAGCCGCTTGAGCAAACAAGAACGTGGCATTTAGCAGCGCCGATTTTGGGAGCGTTTGTTGCGCGACGAGCGCGACGTGCAGACCCACGTCGATTACGTGCATTTCAATCCGGTCAAGCATGGCTGGGCGGCGCGGGCAAAAGATTGGCCGCATTCGACGTTCCATCGCTATGTTCGAGATGGTTTGCTTTCGCCTGATTGGGGTGTTTCTGCGACGAGCCAGTTGTTGGCTGAATCCGCTCGCGGGGAATAGGTGCCGCGAAGGCGTAGGGCGGGTCTTGACCCGCCATCCGTGTCGCCGCAAGGTGGCCGGCGGGTCGAGACCCGCCCTATGCAAATCGAAGCAACAGGCCGTGACTCCAAAGCCAGCTTGGGAGCGATATCACATACCTCAGGTGCTATCATCGATCTCACCTGAACCAGGTGCAATCAGATGGCCAACGTCACCATTCGCAATCTTCCTGACTCGGTTCACCGGGCGCTGAAAATTCGTGCTGCGCAGCATGGCCGCAGTACGGAGGCTGAGATCAGGGAAATCCTTGGTCTGGCCGCAATGCCTGTTGACCGCATTCGGATCGGTGACGAATTGAAGGCGTTGGGCCAGGCCTTCGGCGGCGTCGAATTGGAGTCGACGCGATCGGACAAGCCCATGCGGTTGGCTGATCTGTCGTGAGTGTGCTGTCTTGACCGGACTGGCGAAATCGAGCTGAAGTGATCGAGCTGACGTGATCGTTCTCGACACGAATGTGATCTCGGAGCCGCTTAGACCGGCTCCCGCCGATGCAGTCACGCGCTGGTTGAACGAGCAGTCGCCCGGCAGCCTTTACACCACCGCCATCAACGTAGCCGAGCTGCTCGCGGGCATCGCGGTGTTGCCTGTCGGCAAGCGTCGACGCGATCTCGATATCGCGGTTCGTGCCAGCATTTCGCGGTTGTTTCCAGGACGAGTGCTGCCATTCGATGCGGCCGCCGCCGATGCCTACGCATTGATCGCCGAAGAGTCACGCGAGCGAGGCTTGGCGGTGCCGCATGACGATGCACTGATAGCGGCGATTGCACGAGCCCATGGATTTGCAGTCGCTACCCGCAACGGCTCGAACTTCGCTGGTGCGGGCATCCAGCTGATTGATCCTTGGGCCTACGGTTTGAACGACTAGCCTGGCCGGAATTTTCGTCTTGCCTCGCTGCGTTCGACTGAAAATCGACAAGGCTGTTCGTCAGGAGTCCCGCAAAGCCGAAGGCAAGAAAGTTGAATAACGACGCAGCTTGTAGAACGATATCGAGGGAGGTCGGCCAAGACCTGGTTGCCGGGCAACGGCTAGCCCGAATATCTCTACATGGCGCCAATTGCAGGCAAGCGAGAGTCGGCGGCTTTCCATACTTGCGTTCAAATGGCTATTCTGAATCGAAATCTTGTGCTGGTCGTTGCAATCCCGAGGCCTAGAAATGCGTGCTCATTCCCACGTTGTGCTTCTGCTGCTGATGGCGTGCTTGCTTGCCGCCTGCGCGGCTTCGAAGCTGGACAAGCCAAATGCTGCGTCCACGCTTGCGACTGGGACCGGTGATGCGGAAGCAGCCGATAGTCAGCCGATGGATGGAATTCCCAACCCCGGCGGGGCCGGCGCTTCCGGGTTGACGCAGGCAGGAAGCACGTCATCACTACGTTTTGAGCGCGTTCCCGAGGGCATTCGCGACGTTGAGCAGGAGCTTGTTTGGGCAACACCTGACAACGGCGCTGACGTCAATTGGAATGACGCGCAAAATCACTGTGCTGCCCTCGGACCTGGTTGGTCGCTGCCACGTATTGCCGCGCTGCGAAGCTTGTATGACGAAAGCGGCACGCATTCACAGACAATTACCGTGCATGAAAAAATGTATACGGTGAAGCTGGTTACCCCAATGATCTCGCCGTCCTCTCTGTTCTTGTGGACCAGCGAGGGCAATGGTTCCTCCGAGGCTTGGTACGTGGATTTGGTCAATGGCAGTCAGGCCGCAGCTACCATCGACAGCACCTTCGCACGGGCGATGTGTGTGGCGAAGCGGTCGTAGAGCGAGCCGCCACTGTGCTTGGAGCGATCGCTTCGTCGGTGTTCCTCATCGGCGGGTCAAGACCCGTCCGACACTCGGCCGAGTTAGAGCGATTCGTTGGTGGCAACCGCCACACGATGGCCAAAGCGATGCGAGTCAATCGCAGACCATAACCCGAGGCCACCGGCGTTGCCGGGGGCCTCG
>JANNWF010000368.1:0-2514 GCA_031408455.1 Pseudoxanthomonas sp.
GAAGCAGGAGTTTGCCACTCACGCTGTGTTCCTGCTTTTCTTACTCAATCTCGTCTTTACGTTGAATGCCAACAACCTCTATTCCCTCGCGGGCTCCACGGGTGCGGTCCGATACCGGTTGAGCCCAAAATATTTTCGTCAGCTGGGACCGTCGTTACTGTGGGGCTTCTTTGGTGGCGCCCTGGTCTTTTTTCTATTCCCGCGAACCCAGGTATTCAGCAATCCCTGGGGCATTCGAGAGCGAGAGGCCTCGACAGGGTATACGGGGAAAATTTCGCTGGAAACCTCCAATGCGATCCGAGAGGACTCGGCTGTGGCCGTAACGATCGAGGCCGACTCGGAGTGGTTGGCTCAAAATGCGGCGACGCTCTATTTGAGAGGAAATACTCTCGATCGGTTTGATGGCACCCAATGGACGTCGACGGAGGCGGAGCGCTGGCCTTATCTCTATGGTGAGGATGTCAGCTACTCAGACAGCGAGACGGAAATCAGGCCCATGCTGCGGATATACCGGGAGCCCCACTCTACCCAGGCGATTCTCTACCCTGGCGTGGTGCTTATGCTTCGAGCGCCCGAATCCTTGTTGGCCGGCGTTCGCTACGACCCGGGAAGAAATCTCTTTCGGGGTCAGGTGGGAAGTCTGCGTTACGTATACGACGTCGTTTCGGCCTTGGGCGCGGGGTCCTGCCGTGGCAGGTCACGGACATCCATCGCCTGAGTCGATGCGTTTGAGACGGCGGCAGGAGCGGGGGTGGGGGCAGCAACGGGCTTGGGTGTTGTGTCTTTCCAAAGAGACATGGCGGTGCACTCTGGGGATGGGGATCCCGAGGCTACTCCGTCTCAATTGCGCGCGCTATCGCCTCTGAGGGGAATGGCACTTACTTAGTCGGCCCTGCAAAATTCATCCGGCGACCGCATGGGCGACAGCCAACCCCGACCGCGGACCGTTGCTGAGTTCGAGCCGGAGCCCTTGGCGCCATAGCGACGCTGCAGCCTTAGCGCGCCCCTGATACCACCACGCCCACAGGCACAAAAACAGCGCCGTGATGCCGCGCGCGGCGATGGCCCGCAGCAGCCACCGCAGGTTGTAGCCGGCCGCGCAAAGCACCGCATGGATCGCATCGCCGGTCGCGCCCGCCAGCCAACAGCGATTCATCCGGTGATCGGCTTTCAGGTGGCCAATGGCGGGTTCGACCGCTTGCCGTCGCCTGAGCCAGCGCCGTTGCTGTTTGGTCAGCGACTTGAACTTGCCACGGTGAATGATCTCGACGCCGGGGTTGTCGCGATCCACGCCGCGATAGCCCAGGTCGACCACGACCTGCTTCGGCGTGACGCCGACGTCCTGTAGCAGGATGCTGGTCTGCTCCAGCTGCTGGTTGAGTTGATGGCCATCGTAGGGGTTGCCGGGAAACGTCCGCGCGCCCACTACCAGGCCGCTCTTGTGGGTGACCGCGATGCTCGTTTTCACCCCGAACTCGTAGGGCTTTCGCGCCTTGCCCTTGCCGATGCATTCCACCTCCGGCGCGTGCATCGCGTACAACTTGTTCTTGTCCTTGCGCTGCTGCGTACGGATGCGCTCGGCGCGCGCGATGAGGGTGGCCAACCGTGCCAGCGCCGACGGCGAACCGCTGGCCGTCGCCTGCTTGCGCTCAACCTCGCGCAGCACGATGCCGAGGATCGTCCGCTGCCGCTTCACCACCCGCTGCAGCCGCTTGAACTGCTTGGCGTGCGCATAGCCGCCGGCCTTGCGACGCAACGTGGCACCGGCCTTGGCAAAGGTCTGCTTGAGCACAATGCCGGCCGCCTTGGCCGCCTTCACAACCTGATGGCGCGCGATCTCCAGCAGCCGCGCGTCCACCGGGTGGGCAATCGCTTTCTCCTGCACCGTGCTGTCGACGATGACCCGCTCGAACTCGGCCGGCTTGATCGCCTTGCTAGCCACCGCCGTGTCGATGGTGGCCTTGAGCAATTCCTCCACACCCGCCTCGCCAATCGCGCTACGGAACCGACCAATCTGGGTTGCATCGCACGGTAGTCGCGGCTGGTAGTAGACCTCCCCGCTGAAGAGCTGCCAGACCACGTTCTCGGACCAACGCTCGACCAGTTCCTCATCGCTGAGATCAAACGCGTGCTTGAGATACAGCAGGCTCAGCATCAGTCGCATCGGCAAGCGCGGACGTCCAGCGGCGCTCGTCCCGGCACCGGCCAATTGCAGCGACGGACCGAACAAATCCTCCACCGATAACTTGACGCCAGGACGCTGCTTGCGGGCAAACGTCGGTGCCAAAGTCGCCTCCAGCGTCTGCCACGGGACTCGAGTGGCCAGCACCGCCAGCGGATGCCGCAGATCGATCATGTCGACCAGCCGCGCACGGAAGAAATCCGGGGTGCTCATGCTCGAAATCTCTCAGGAATCGAATACCGTGAAACCCATTGTCCGGGGATATCGGGCGATGTCTAGGTGCGTGAGAGTGAGTCAGGACGAGGGGTACAGAGGTTTTGCAGGGGCGACTA
>JANNWF010000369.1:0-5406 GCA_031408455.1 Pseudoxanthomonas sp.
TGCGGATAGCACTGATGACCAACATCCCAGACCAGCCGATCGGTCGGCGTGTCAAACAGATAGTGCAGGGCAACGGTCAACTCAATGACCCCAAGCCCGGCACCAAAATGGCCGCCGCTGCGACCCACCGAGTCGATCAGATAGTCACGCAGCTCGTCCGCCACGGTGGCCAGTTGAGATTCGTCGATGCGGCGCAGATCGGCGGGTGAGCTGATCTGCGCTAGCAGGGGAAAACGCGCAGCATCAATCATGTCTGCTCAATAGTTGCTGATCTTGATTCCTGGCACCATTTTCGGCGCTCAGCGTCCGCGCAGCAAGGAACTACGTGGCAAAAGTGAGGCGACAGCGGGCATTGGCGGGCAGGAACGCCGCCTGGGATTGCCCGATTTCTGATGGTGTGCGCTGCAATCAACCGCGTCGAAAACGCCCCAGCAGACCGCCGCGGGGTGTAGCCACTGGCGCGTCGGGTTTCGGCGGCGCTGGACGTTCGACTTCGATAATGCCAAGTGCGTGGCAAGCATTAATGTAATCAGCCACTTCTGAAGCGCTGGCACCGCTGGCGGCCGCCATTTCTTCAACGCTGCAGAGCTGCTTGAAAAGCGCGGTCGCAATTCTGAATTGACGCGGATACTCACGTTCGGACACTGGCCATTTGGCCAACTTGAAGCGCAATGCGTCGGTTAGGTCGGGGCACAATTGACCATCGAAACCATGCAAGCCGGCAAGCCAGATTAAGCGGTTGAGGGGCTGTGCTTCGCCGCTCTGGGCGCGCAACGCCGCGTACTCGCTGGCTGAAAGCATCTGCCAATCATCGTCATCCAAGGCGCGGGCGCATAGCGCGGCCAGCGGCTTCAGCGCCGACCCGCCCAAGTAGTGGCCGGAGGCGACATCAACGACCAGACCCGGTTGGGCATCGCGCAAACTGGCTGGACCAGACAATACGCCGGGCCGCAGAAAATCCAACAGGGTGCGCTGCAAGGGTGCCGGCGGAGCCTCGGGCATGACCGCGATGGCGGCTTCGGGTACTGCTTCGACAGCCCTTGGGACGGTGCCTAGCGCCGGATCGGTGACACCCGCGACGTGATCACTTTCGTCGCTTGCGTCGGCGACGGCTTCGGCGGGGACTTGATTCACCAATTTGCGCAGCAAGTCGCGCAAGGCTTTTTCACTGACTGGCCGCTTCAAGACCATGCTTGCATCGGCACGGGCACCAGCGGTAAGGGCAACGATTGGACGTGGTCCGCCTTGCGCACGCAGCCAGGTCATCTGCCCGTACATCGAATCAAAATCGATCAACAAAACACCGGCGTCGGTCTCGGATGCCAAGGCCCAACCCGGTTCGCGCACTGCATCAAAAAGCTGGCGAAACAGCGTCTCCTCGTCCCGGTCTAGCCCGGACAAGCCCAAGGTTCTGATGTTCACGATTGCTATACCCCGATGCGCGGTAGGCGAGCACGGTGTCGCCTAAACCGGCGAAGTGTTGGGCAAGCGGGCGGTAACGTCAATGAATGAGCGAAGTTTCCACGCGCATTGGAGGGCCGCGCGCTGGGTTCAGGGAGGGTCGCGCTGCCGCGCGGCTGTCATTGGCTTGTCTCAAGAGCGCCGTCGCCGGACCGACGCCCTGCGAAAAGCCGAGGACGTCCTCAATCGTTGCTCAAACCACCATTTCGCGCCGTCGTCGTGGCAAGTGGCCGCGCAAAAACTCCATCTGATCCGCCAAAATATTGCGATTGGACAGAATCAGGTGCTCGACCCAGCTGGGTCGATACGGCACCGCCAACAGCGGCATCGAGGCTTGTTGCGGCGTGCGGCTGCCTTTTTTGACGTTGCAGTGCAGACACGCACTGACGACGTTTTGCCAACTGTCGCGACCGCCGCGAGACAGCGGCAGCACGTGATCGCGGGTGAGCGCATGGCGCGGAAACTGCTGGCCGCAATACATGCACAGGTGACTGTCGCGCGCAAACAGGGCGGTGTTGGTCAACGCCGGCGCAGGATCCAGAGAGTGCAGGCGCGCATGCCCGCGCGCGGCAACGATCGGGTGCAACTCGATCAGGCTTTGTTGCCCGGCGTGGCGATTCCAGCCGCCGTGAATCAACAAGCAGGGCTGCCCCAGCGTCCAAGCGACCGCGCCGCGCACGTACAAGCAGGTGGCGTCTTGCCAGGAAATCCAATCCAGAATGCGGCCAGTCGCATCCAGCGACAGCACGCGGGTCGCGTGAACATTGGCGCTATGCGCGACCTCGATGGCCATGCACTTCCTCAGCTAGTCAATGCCGATCACTGGGGGCAAATGCGCGCATTGCCCGCAGTCGACGCCCGAGCATAGCGGATCGGCGTGACGCGAGTGTGGCACCGCCGCAAACTCGCTTAAAGCGGCTTCACCATGCGCAGCATCTCGACCCCAAAGCCTGCGGCCTCGTAGGTGGACCTGGCGCGGGTGTTGCCGGGGAACACGGCGAGCTGCATGCGCTCGCAGCGGTGCTCGCGGGCAAATTGTTCGGCGTAGCCCAGCAAGGCCTTGCCGATGCCCTTGCCGTCCATGCCCTTGATGACCGCGATATCAGAAATATGGCAGTTCTGATGGCCGGTGAAGAAATCGACAACCAGTTGGATGTGCATGAATCCGATTCGATCGCCCGTGCTGTCGTCCTCCACCACGTACATGAACGAGCCGGGCGGCTGATCTTCCAGATGGCGGCTGATATCGCGACGGATACCTTCCAGCAGCACGTTTCTACGCCGCCACTTGGGCAATTCGAAATCGACGAATCGCTCGGCCAAGGCCAGGATGAATGCGTCGTCGTCGGCGCCGGCTGCGCGGACCAGAAGCTCGATATCACCGGCCTGAATGTGCATTGGCTAACAAGTTTGCGTGGTGGGAAGAGATCGCATTATGCGCAAACCAACCGCCGCCGCGCAGCCGATTCGCGCCTAATTCATATCAATGTGCTGACATCAAGACGCAAACGAAGCTTCGCCAAGCGCCATCAAGCTGCTTCCGCCCGCGCGAATGGCCGCCCCGTGCGACAGGGTGCGTGGCAAGATGCGCTGAAAGTAAAAACGTGCGGTTTCGCGCTTGGCATTGGCCATCTCGCTACCGGCGGCGCTGCGATCCGCTGCAGCCACCGAGCGTGCCCACCAATAGGCCAGCGCCACGTAACCCGAATAGAACAAGTAGTCGACCGCCGCTGCGCCCAATTCTTCGGGATCGGTCATGGTCCGCTTGCCGACATCGAGGGTGAGTTTTTGCCAGTCTTGCGCGATCAGCGCGAGCGGGGCGACAAATTCGGCCAGCGCGACATTCTGGGTTTCGGCCGTGCAGAACTCGACGATCATGCCCAGGAAGTGTTTAAGCCCAGCGCCCTGTTGTTGCATCACCTTGCGGCCCAGCAGGTCCAACGCCTGAATCTGCGTGGTGCCTTCGTAAATGGTGGTGATACGGGCGTCGCGGGCCAGTTGCTCCATGCCCCATTCGCGGACGTAACCGTGGCCGCCGAAACACTGTAAGGCGTGATACGTGCATTCGACCGACCACTCGGTCAGACACGCTTTCACGATGGGCGTCACGAATCCCAACAGCTCCTCGGCGCGACGGCGTTCGTCGGGATCGGTCGCGTGCTCACATTGGTCGACCAAGGTCGCTGCATGCAGAGCCAATACGCGGCCGCCTTCGCCCAGCGCCTTGCAGGTTAGCAACATGCGGCGGATGTCGGCATGCACGATCAGCGGGTCAGCGGGTTTGTCGGGCGACTTGGGTCCGGAAAGCGAGCGGCTCTGCAGACGGTCACGGCTGTAAGCCAGCGCGTTCTGGAAGGCACGATCTATCAGCCCCAGACCCTGGATGCCTACCGCCAAACGCGCGGTATTCATCATCGTAAACATTACTCCCAGACCCTTGTTGGGCTGGCCGATCAACCAGCCCTCGGCACCATCGAAGTTCATCACGCAGGTGGCCGAGCCGTGGATGCCCATCTTGTGTTCGATCGAGCCGCAGCGCACCGCATTAGCTTCGCCCATCTGGCCATCGCGAGCGGTCTTGATCTTCGGCACGATAAAGGTAGAAATGCCCTTGGTACCCGCCGGCGCATCGGGCAGCCGCGCAAGCACCAAATGGACGATGTTGTCGGTGAAGTCGTGCTCGCCGGCGGTGATAAAAATCTTGGTGCCAGTGATGGAATAGGAGCCGTCGGCATTGGGCTCGGCGCGGGTCTTCAGTAGCCCCAAGTCGGAACCGCAATGCGGTTCGGTCAAGCACATGGTGCCGGTCCAACGGCCAGCAATAATCGGCCGCAGAAACACTTCCTTCTGCCAATCCTCACCGTGATGCTTGAGGGCTTCGGTGGCGCCATGCGAGAGCAGCGGATAGTTGCCCCACGCCAGATTGGCGGCGTCGATCATTTCCTTGACCACCGCGCCGATGGTTTCAGGCAGCGCCTGGCCGCCGAACGCTTCCGGAGCCGTCAGGCCATTCCAGCCGCCATCAACAAACTGCGCATAGGCTTCGCGGAAGCCGGCCGGTGCGTGCACTGTGCCGGTGGCTTTGTCATGGGTGCAGCCCTCGGCATCACCACTTTGGTTGATCGGAGCGAGCACGTTCTGGGTGAACTTGGCCGCTTCCTCAAGGACCGCATCGAGGACATCGCGTTGCGCGGTTTCAAAGCCTAAGCGTTGAAACAAGGATTCGCAGTCAAGCACGTTGTACAAAGCGAAGTTGATGTCGCGCAGGGGGGCGGTGTAGCTGTTCATGAGGTCTCCGAAGAACGAAAAATAAGATGCCAATCAAGGCAGCTGTCTAACGCAAAGTGCCTTCCAAGCCGGGCGCCGGGTTCAATCGACTCTCAAAGCGAAATGGATCACTGCGCTTGTTGGGGTCGCTGGTACTGAGCGTGCCCTCGATGACATAAGCGATGCCCCGGCTCGATGCCAAGGCTTGCGTGACTGCACCTGCGGCGGCAGGAGTGGGGGTCAGCTGCAGTTCGATACGCTCGGCACCATTGGCCGACACTTGCAAATCGGTAGTCGGCGCAAAGCGAGCGGCTTCGACGCCGTCAACGCTCAAGGTGCCTTCAAAACCACTGACCCGAATGCCGAGCCGCGCGTTGTTCTGCACCAGCAGCGCCAGCGCCCATTGGCCATCGGCAAGCACGCGAATTTCCTGCAAGGCCGCACCAGGTGGAAAGAACCGGTAATTCGGCCCACTGGCGCAACCTGCCAACAGCATCAGCACCAGCACAGACAGAGTTAAGCGCATCGGGGCGGGTCCAAGGCAGGAGGCTAGCAAGAATAACAGCCGAGTCAGGAATGCTGCGTTGAGTGCCAGTGAAGCTCTTCCAGTTCGCTCTCTGCTACTCCTGCTCCTGCTTTTGACGTTGACCTAGACCTTGGGTCCCCTTTGTGGCGGCG
>JANNWF010000370.1:0-11028 GCA_031408455.1 Pseudoxanthomonas sp.
GGACTTGATCAAGGCCCCCTCCGATGCATCGCAGTGGAATGGTCCTTATGCCAAGGAGTCCGAGCTCAAGGATCCGTGGCAGAACGCCTTCGTATACCGGTCACCGGGCACCAATGGTGCGTTTGATTTGACCAGCCTCGGTGCCGACAAAAAGCCCGGCGGCGAAAAGCACGCGCGCGATATCAATAGCTGGGAGTGATGGTGTACCCGACCGGCGCGAATGCTGCGCGGCAAGCGCGTGGCTTCACGCTGGTCGAGATCGTGGTGGTCATCGCCCTGATCGGGTTGATCTTCGCGGTCATTAGCGTTTCGATCGGTGCAGGCTTGGATGGTGCCAAAGTGCGCGCCGCCAGCCGTGATCTGGCGGCCGCCTTGCGCTATACGCGCACCCAAGCCATCGTCAAACGCGAGTCGCAAGCCCTGATCCTGGATGTCGACGCGCGTAGCTACACGGCGCCGGGCAAACCGGCGGTCCAGTTGCCCAAACAGATGAGCATGAAGATGCTGACGGCGGCGTCCGAACAGGTGGACAAAGGTATTGGCCGTATCCGCTTTTTCGCCGATGGTTCATCCACCGGCGGTCACATCGACCTGTTGCGCGAGAAGGCCGTATGGGGCATCGATATCGCATGGCTGACGGGCGAAGTGACCCTGCGCGAAGGCAATGGCGATGATGGCGGTCGCTGAACTTAGCCCGACTTCACATGGTCACTAAATCGCCATGAACAAGCCCGCTCATCACCGCCACCCGCAACGCGCGCCCATCGGCAATCTGCGCGCACGTGGCTTCGTTCCGGCCCTTGGGCTCAGCCCCCGGGGGTTCAGCCGCGCAGGCGCTTACGGCAGCAGCGCCAAGACGCGCGGCTTCACCCTAATTGAGGTCGTCGCCGCCTTCGCCATCCTTGCGCTGGGTTTGGCGATGACCATGCAGATCGCCGCAGGTGGCTTGCAACAAACGCAGCAAGCCGCTGACTACAGCGAGGCGGCTCTGCTTGCGCAAAGCGTGTTGGATACCGCCGGCGTCGGTGAAAAATTGGAACTTGGCGAAACTAGTGGCGATTGGGAAGGCGGCTTCAGCTGGATCTTGACCGTCTCGCCCTATGAACTAGCGGACCTCGGTGACGTCGCTGCGGTCGATCCGCTGACTTCACCTGTGCGCTTGGTCGAATTGGATCTCGCCGTGCGTTGGGAGCGTCGCGGCAAACAGCGCGAGGCGCATTACCGCAGCTTGCGTGCGATGCTGCCGGAGACGCTATGAGCCCGCACACAGCTCACCTTGGCCGCCTGGGAAGTGGTCGAGCAGGCGGCTTCACTCTGCTCGAAGTGCTGATGGCCGTGGTGTTACTGGCTTTATTGATGACCTTGGCCTTGACCAGCATTCGCACCGCGATTCAGGCCAGTCGTTCGGGCGAGGCGATGATCGCCCGCAGCGAACAATCGCGCACCGTGCAGGGCTTCCTGCGGCGGCAGTTGGCACAAGCGCTGCCGATTGCTTACGAACAATTGGCGGATGCAGGCACCGAGCGGCGGTTTGCCGGCTCGGCCGATGAAGTGGTGTTTGTCGCCACCATGCCCGGCTATCTGTCCAGAGGCGGCGCTCACGTGCAAACGCTAAGTCTGGTCGGCAATGGTCGCGGCCAGCATCTGCAATTCAATCACGCCCAACTCAACGGTTACGATCCCGAAGACCCGCAGTTCGGAGCCGAACCCGTGGTGCTGATGGAGGGCATTGCCAGCGGCCGCTTCGAGTTTCGTGAGCTGGATGAAACCGGTGAGTTGGGTGAGTGGAGCAGCGATTGGGAGACCAGTGAACGCTTGCCGTTAATGATTCGCTTGGTGCTTGAGTTTGAACGCGACGACCCGCGCCGCTGGCCTGAGTTTATGGTGACTGTGATGGCTTCCGCCGCCGGCATCCAGCCAGTGGGATTCAACGCCCGCCCGCCACGTGGCTTGGCCATTCCCAATCCCGCCGACCAAGGCGGTCAGCAGCGCCCGGTGCCACGGCCATGAAGCAGCGCGGTGTCGCCTTTATCGTCGTCCTATGGTTGCTGGCGCTGGTCACTATCTTGCTCGGCAGCTTCGCCGTGTTGGCGCGCAGCGAAAGCCTGCAGGCGCGGCACCTGTTTGATGTCACGCAAGCACGCTACGCCGCCGAGGCCGGCATCAATCGCGCCGTGTATGCATTGGCCGCGCCAGATCCGTTGGCGCGCTGGATTCCAGATGGGCGTAGCTATTCATTTGAGTACGCCGGTGCCAACATCGAAATCCACGTCATCGACGAGTCCGGCAAGCTCGATATCAATGCTGCTGAAATGACCCTGCTGGAAGCTTTTTTCAAAGGCAGTGGGATTGAGGAGTCAGCCGCGCAAGCACTGGCCGCGGCGATTGTTGACTGGCGAGATCCCGACGATTTGATTTCCATCAACGGTGCCGAAGACGCTGAATATGCCGAGGCCGGGCTTATCTATGGGCCGAAGAATGCCTTGTTCGATACTTTGTCCGAGTTGCAACAAGTGCTGGGCATGAACCACGAGCTGTATCGTCGATTGGCACCCTCGTTGACCATCCATTCCGGCATGAGCGTTCCCAATGCGGCGTTTGCTCCGACGGAAGTGATGATGGCCATTCCCGGTATCGACCCCGCCTTGGTCGCGCTGTTGGTCGAGCAGCGACAGACCTTTGATCCCGCCTTGGGCGGCACCCCACCCACCTTGCCAGACGGCAGCCCCCTCGTGGCGCAGGGCGGGAGTGGCACTTATACTGTGCGCAGCCGGGCGACGCTTGCGAATGGTGCTTGGACCGAGCTCGATACCACGGTCCGCCTCGGCGGTGCCGCTCTCTCTGGACTCGCCTACACCGTCTTGCGCTGGCAAGAGGGTGAGCCACTATGAGCGGCTAACGCCCATGGCGCGAGTTCAACACATGCTGCAGGTCGGTCGCCGCCATGTCCCTTAGCGATGCTTTCTTGCCTAGCCCCTCCCCAGCCCTCCCCCGAACATCGGGGAGGGAGTAAGAGCCGAACTTCACGACTTCCACTCTAACTGGTACCGATGCCTTTCCAAGACGCACTCACGCCCACTATCAATCGCCTGCGGCTGCGCTATGCGCAGAGTCCGCTACCGGCATTTCTTGATTGGTGGATTGGCCAGTTGACCTCATTGTTGCCGGCGCGCTGGCAAGCAGCCTTGGCCACCAAGGACGCTGAGCTGTGGTTCACGGTTGATGGCAGTCGTTTGCTGATTCGAAGCCCCGCGGACGTTTCGGCAGAGCCGGTCGCCGAGTTGGATCTTGGCGCGCCGGATAACTTGCTGGCTGCGTTCGATGAGTCACTCTCGGAAGATCTGCGCAACCGCCGTCGCATTCTGTTGCTGCCATCTACCCAGGTCTTGCGTCGACGCTTGCAGCTACCGGCGGCAGCGCGCGAGAACCTCGCCACGGTGCTTGGATTTGAGCTAGATCGACAGACGCCATTCCGCGCCGAGCAGGTTTTTTTCGACAGTCGGGTGTTGCCGCACGAGATGGCTGCCAAGACCGTGCCGGTTGAATTGGGCCTGGTCCCGCGCGAGCCCGTCAAAGCGGCGCTCACCGCACTCGGTCCTTTGGTCGGGCAGCTGGACAGCATCGATGCGCTAAGCGCAGACACGCGCATGGGGTTCAATTTCTTACCGCCGGCGCAACGTCGGCGGCGCGCACACCGCGCGCTATGGATTAACCTGGGTCTGATCGCTGCCAGCGTCTTGTTTTTGGTGATGGCGATGAGCCACTTGGTCGACAATCGAGTCGCTGCCGTCGAATCATTATTGGCCGAATCGGACGTTCAGCGCGATGCAGCGCGGGAAGTCGCGGTGTTGCGGAAGTCGCTCGAAGAAGCCGTCGCCGGTGCCAATTTCCTGGCCGTGCGCAAGAAAACCGCGCCCAGCATGATTGAACTGCTCAACACGTTGACGGAAGTATTTCCCGACAACACCTTCATCGAGCGTCTGAATGTGGCGGGGACAACTCTCAGCATGACCGGCCAGAGCGGCCAAGCCGCGCGCCTGATCGAGATGTTGCGCGATGCCAAGGGCATCCGTGAAGCCGCTTTGTCGGGTGCCATCCAACCCGATGCCCGCAGTGGCAAGGATCGCTTCAACCTCACCGCGCAGTTGGGCGATGCACCGAAGGAGGCCGCCAATGGCGCAGCTTCCAAGCGGTAAGCGGGGTCAGTTGCTGGCGCTGGCTTTGTTGGCTGGCGTGCTGCTGGGTGGCTATTTCCTGTTCGTGCATTGGTGGTTCACCGGCCCGTTGCTGCAAGCGCGTGCCGAGCTGATCGAGTTGCGTGAGCAAGAGTCCAAGTTTCGCCATTCGGCGCTGCAGCGCCCGGCCATTGAGCAGCGCTTGGCCGAGGTGCGGGAATTCGAGGCGGCCAATCCGGGATTCTTGCCCGAGGACAATTTTGATCTGGCGGCGTCAGCGCTGATCCAGCGCCTGCGCACGCAGGTCGATGGCCTGGGCGCTGGCAACGATTGCCAGCTGGTCAGCACCACGCCGGTCAAATCACGCGAGGAAGAACCCTTCGAGAGGGTTGTCCTCCAAGTGCGTATGCGCTGCGAGACCGAGCGACTGCTGCCGGTGCTGCACGCACTCGAATCGGGCAGTCCGCAATTGTTCTTGAGCGACTTCGGCGTGTTCACACGCCGGGTAGCCGAGCAGGTAGCCGCGCTGGGAATTGGGCGCGGAGCCATTGACGTCAACTTCGAGTTATACGGCTATCTCAGGCAGCGGAGAGCCGGCGCATGAGTGCGGCGTCGTTGCGTCTGCTCACTTTGTTGCTTTCGGTTTTCTGCGGCTGGTCCTTGCTGGTGCTGCTGGCCGTCGAAACGGGGCTTGGCGGGCGCTACAGCTTGCAGCCCGAAGACCCCGAGCAGATCGCGGTGCCACCCTCGCTGCGGTTAGATCGCGCGCAAAGCGCTCTCGGCGGCTTGGAGACTTACGCCCAGATTGCCGAGCGCCCCCTGTTCAATGCCGATCGTCGCCCGTTGCCACCCGAGGCGGCGGGCACGGCCGCTGCGCCGGTCGCTGCTTCTGCGCCATTGGATGTGATTTTGACCAGCGTCATCCTTCGTGGCGACACCCAGATCGCCCAATTTACCGACCGCGCCAGCGGTGTGTCGCAGACTCTGAAAGTGGGTCAATCGCTGGCCGGCGAACAGTCGGGATGGAAGCTGGTTGAACTCGCCGCGCGTGGCGCGGTCTTTGAGGGCCCTTCAGGGCGCATCAACGCCGAATTGCGGGTTTTCGATGGTCAGGGTGGCGAAGCGCCGACCGCGCCGCCGGCTCCCCCAGTCATCACTGAATCCACGCCACCGCCTCCAAGTGGCGAGGGCGCTGCAGAAAATCCGACGACGCAAGTCGCCGATGAAACTCAAAGCCCCGAGTCGCGTGCCGAGATGATCCGTCGTCGGATCGAAGAGCGGCGTCGACAAATGCGCGAAGAAGCAGCGCGAGCTGCGGAGAAGCAAAAACAATGAGTACACGTATGAGTTCTTCGCCCCAGTCAGCCGGCTTTTGCCACACACACTGCTCGACAGATTCGCAGAGGAGCCACGCGTGAATCATCGCCTTTCAACTGTGGTCGCGGTCGCGTTGGCCGTTCTGTTGGGTGGCTGCGCCAGCAGCGGGCCGCCCGCAGCACGCATCTACACCGACTACTCCCAAGACGCCCCTGTCGTCGGCGATGCGGTTGCCAACGGCGCCGAGTTTTCAGTAGAGGATGGGCCGCAGCCACCGGAGTCGGACCCGAGCGACCTCACGCATGTCGGCACCGGCAAGCTGATCAACGAAACAGCAGCGCGCAAGCCGACCTCGCCTGAAGGTGCCACTGGCGAAGTCACTTTCAATTTTGAAGGGGAGTCTTTGCACGCCGTCGTCAAACTGATCCTTGGCGAATTCCTGCAACAGAACTACGTCATCGCTCCAGGTGTGCAAGGTACGGTTACGTTCTCAACAGCACGTCCGCTGCGCGGCGATCAGGCTTTGTCGATTCTGGAGATGCTGCTGCGCTGGAACAACGCCACCCTGATCTGGGAAGACGGCCGTTACACCGTGTTGCCCGTTGCGCAGGCACTGCCCGGCAACCTGACGCCACGCATGGGCCCAGCGCAGACCGCGCGCGGATATGAGGTGCGCGCCGTGCCACTGAAGTTCATCTCGGCCTCCGAGATGGAAAAATTGCTCAAGCCATACGCGCGGCCTGAAAGCGTCGTCAATGTCGATCCCACTCGCAATCTAATCACGTTGGCCGGCACCCGCGCCGAGCTTGAGAACTACTTGCAGACCATCGAAGTATTCGATGTCGACTGGTTGGCCGGCATGTCGGTAGGTGTGTTCACTCTGCAGCAGTCGGATGCCGCCGAAGTCATCAGTGAGATGGAGAAAATATTCGGCGAGGGCAGCAATACGCCCCTGGCGGGCCTGTTTCGGTTCGTTCCATTGGAAGGTATCAATGGGGTGCTGGTGATTACGCCGCAGCCCAACTATCTGACGACGATTGAAGAGTGGCTGGAGCGCTTCGATCTGGGTGGTGGCGAAGCCGGTCAGCGCCTGTATGTATATGAAGTCAAAAACGTCAACGCGCTGGATCTGTCGGATACCTTGTCGGATATATTCCAGACCTCGGGTGGTCGTCCTGCTTCATCGGGTGGCGCGGGTGTTGCGCCTGGGCTTGAGCCGGTCGAGATTCGAACCCTGGGTGCTGACGGTGCCCAACGTTCAAGCGCCCAGGATGAGCGCAAGGCGCGCACCGAAGAACGCCGCGCCGCGCGCGCAACAAGTTCGAATGGCGGTGAATCAGGTGGCGATGGAATTTCCCTCGGTGCTGCCGATGAAGTCCGCATATCCGCCGTCGAAGAAAGTAACTCACTGATTGTGCGAGCGTCGTCGTCACAGTGGGAGTCGATACGGCGGGTCATCGAGCGTCTCGATCAGGTACCACTGCAAGTGGTGATCGAGACGCAAATTGTGCGGGTGGCGCTGAATGAGACGCTGAGCTACGGTGTTCAGTGGTTCTTTGAAAACTCCATCGCCGACACCACGTTGCGAGCGCAGGCTGCCACTCGGAATAGCTTTAGCGATCTTGCCGGGACCATATTGCCTACAAATGCTACCGGTGGCGGTGGGCTGACTTGGAGCTTTTTGGGACCCAACGCGCAGGCCCTCATTTCTGCCATTGACTCGGTTTCTGACCTAACAATCCTTTCCGCGCCTTCGCTAGTTGTGCTGAACAACAAGCAAGGGACGATCAATGTGGGCACGCAAATCCCCGTCGTCAGCACGTTCTTGAGCAATCCAATTGGCGGTGGCGGTGGCACGGACCCACTTGGGACCAGCTCAGTGCAGTTTCGTCAAACGGGCCTCACGTTAAGCGTCACGCCGCGAGTGAACCCAGGTGGTTTGGTGTTCCTTGAGATTGAGCAGGAGGAGAGTGAACCGGGAACCGGTGAGCCAATAGGTGGAAACCTGTCAATTGACACACGAACGATTCAAACCGAAGTGGCCGTGCAAAGCGGCAATACAGTGGTCTTGGGAGGACTCATCAAGCAGACCGAAAGCGCAGGTAGTTCGGGCGCACCATTTCTCAATCGGATTCCGGTCCTCGGCGCTTTGTTCGGCCGACAATCAACCCAGGCGATGCGCGAAGAACTAATCGTCCTCATCACCCCGCGCGTGATCCGCAATGCCGACGAGGCGCGCCAGATCACCGACGAGTACCAGCGGCGTTTCCGCGGACTCAAACCGATGGCTGCCCCGCCGGCAAACGTCGAGAAATAGTTGAACAATGGCTTCTCTTGAACACTAGGAACACACCCATGCTTAACCACACTCGCGCTTTTTGCGCCCTTGCTCTTGCCTCAGTCACGCTTCTCGCCGGCTGCGCCTCTGCACCTAAAGCGACTTCGTCGAAAGCAATTGCCTTGCCGCCTGAGCAAGCGGTGGCTGCGCGTGCCGGAATCCGTTGGCAGGCGATGATCGAACGCCGCTGGGAAGATGCGTATTCGTTGCTGACGCCGGGTTACAGGGAAGCCACCACACTGGAGGGCTTCCAGGCAAATTTCGTCGGTAGCCCAGTCAATTGGAAGTCCTTCGAGGTGGGCGCGGTGGTTTGCGAGATTGCGGATCGCTGCGTGGCCGAGGTACTTGTGCACTTTTCGCTCACCGGGGGCATGCCGGGCGTGCCAAAAATGGAAACCCAGCAAACTGTCCAAGAGATCTGGCTATTGGTCGGCGGCGACTGGCACCACCTCCCGCGCAAGTAAAAGCGCCACCCGAAAGCATCCTTGATTGAGGTCTCCCCCAAACAGGGGGAGCAATGAAGCGTTGCGTATTGACAAGACCCGCGCCTATAATCCGCCTCGCTACACCCGATGTCAGGCCGCGGGAGGTATTGCCTTCCTTGAGCTCAGACCGGACAAGCGGTTGTGAAACAAAGCCCTGTTACCTCTTAGGAGTGTTGTGATGAAGAAGAACTCTCTGTCCACGGCTATCGTTGCTGGTGTCACCGGCATCGCTGGTCTGGCCGGTATGGCCAATGCCGTGAACGTCAATCCTGACGGTCTCGGCCAGGTCCTGCTGTACCCCTACTACACCGTCAATGGTGGCAATATCTCGCTCATCTCCGTGGTCAACACCACCGAGCGCGACAAAGCCGTCAAAGTCCGTTTCTTGGAAGCCCTGAACAGCGCCGAAGTCCTCGACTTCAACCTGTATCTGTCCGAGTTTGACGTGTGGACTGCTTCCGTTGTCCGTACCGAGGGCGGCGCCTCGCTGTTCACCGGCGACAACTCCTGCACCGTGCCGAACAACGTCGGTAAGGGCGCAGCTGGTTCGCCGTTCCTCGATTTTGAATTCCGCGCTGGCGGAAACAATCCGGATGCCGTCGGCACCACCGGAAATGTGCGCTTGAACGCTTCAGCCGCCGGTACCGAGGTTGCGATCAGCTCCGCTGAGCGTATGCGCCAAGGTCACGTCGAAATGATCGAAATGGGCGACCTGTTTGATGGCACCGGCGGATTCATTCCCGCCACTTGGACGACCCACATTGCTGCCACCCGCGCTCCTGCCAACTGCGGCGCTTTGGAATTGGCGTTCACCAATCCTGGCGGTCGTTGGTTGACGTTGGCCCAAGGTGGTCCGGCTGATGGTGGCCCGGGACGTGCACTAAATGCTCCTTCGGGCGGTCTGTTCGGTGGCGGCGCGATTGTTGACGTTGCCTTTGGTCGCGCGCTGACCTACAACGCCGAAGCCATTGCTGGTTTCTACAGCCCGGTTGGTTTGGCTGAGCCGGCTGGTTTGGCGGATCCGGGTACCGTTGATCTGCACACCTTCCCAGGATCGGTTCAGCCGGATCTGGGTCGCGCCCGCACCGGCGTCGATGCGGATGGCGAGTTCGCCACCGCACGTATCTTCGAGCCGTCGGGCGTGGTCGTTTCGGCGACCTACCGTGGCGCGCAGGGTGGCGTAAATGCCGTCTCGGCAGCGTTGATGTCGCGTTTTGTCTACAACGAATTCAACCTGGAAACCTCCGTCGCGGCAGCGACTGAGTGGGTTGTCACCTTCCCGACCAAGCGTAAGCACACCTACGGCCGCATCGGTGGTGACGTTCGTCCGTTCAGCGACAACGTCAGCGTCGTCGGAACCAACACGCCGTTTGACCAGCATGGTCTGTGCGAAGTGTATGCCTTCACCGTGTGGGATCGCGAAGAGTCGCCGGGTACGGCCGCCACTACCGGCCCGATTGTGTCGCCGCCGCCGCCGCCAGGCCAAGCTGCTGCGCCGCCGTCATTGTGCTGGGAATCGAATGTCATCGCGTTCAATCAGACGCTTGGCAATGCGACCCCAACCAACATCTTCGGTGCTGAGCCGAAGCAAGGTGCACATGGTTTGACCCTGCCGCCTGCTCGTTTGGCTGCCGGCAACAATGGTTGGGCGCGCATCCAGTTCGACAACACGGCAATTGCCGGATTCCAGAACTACTTGGTGTCGCAGGATCTGAACCCGGTTGGTATCGTTGGTCTGCCGGTGATCGGTTTCTGGGCGGCTGACTACACCAACGCCGCTGTCACGGCTGGTGTCAGCGCCAACTACGGTCAGATCCACAAGCACCGCTTGGGCCGCGACGGCTACTTGCTGGATCAGACGCCGGTTCCGGCGTTTGGTGCGGCGCTGCCGACCGGTCTGCGCAGCTGGACCCTGCAGGGCTTGGGCAGCCTGTAAGGTTTCAGCAGCACGAGGCGCGAGCGGAATTCTGTCCGCTCCGCCTTCGCCGAAAAGAGACAAACAATCGGGGCCGCAAGGCCCCGATTGCTTTTTTGAGAGGCCTTGCCAATGTGGTCTCCTGCAACCGACAGCTAGTTCAACATTCCAAGCGCGCTTGGTCTTTTCAAATGCCGGGCCTACCAAGGCGCACAATTGCTAAGCCAGCGAACTCGCCAAAGAACGAGGAATGATCGTCCTTGTGAGTCTGTGGTTCAGATATGCTCATGGATACTCCAGAAGTTGACCAATCGCAGGAGCCAACTCGTGAATCGAAGCCGCAAATCCTCAATCCTGGTCGGCGCGGTCGCGGCCAGCCTGCTCTTGGCGGGCAACGCCCATGCGCAACTTGCCTCACCCAAAATAGTAATCACAAATACAAATCCGCTTGCCGAGATTGGTCTCGAAATCGGTAGCTCGGTTGAGTTTGCGGCGAATGGCGATCTTCAAGTTCGCTGCCGCACCGCCAGCGGGAATTGTGTGTTGCAGAATTTGGGCAGCGGCGGCGGAACCACTCCGCCTACCAATCTGATCCTGACCCCTTCCAATACCAGCATCACGGCGGGAGCGCCGTTCAATCTTACTTGGAGCAGTTCCAACGCCGAAGCCTGTTTTGGTTCGGGTCCAACCAACCCACCGGTCTCGGGATGGACAAATCAACCGTTGACGACCTCGCGTGGGTCTCCGGGTTTGTCGCTGACCTTGGCCGAAGGCTCGTACAACTTTCAGATGCGCTGT
>JANNWF010000371.1:0-12028 GCA_031408455.1 Pseudoxanthomonas sp.
GCGTTTCACTCTCCGCTCTCAAATAGCCTATAGCCCCCGCTCTGTTTTTGTTGCGGGGTGCTTGCTCCGCTGCTCTTGGCTTGCGAACGCATCATGCAGGTAGAGCTGCGCCGCTCCCTCAGCGCGTCAACTGCTTCAGCAAAAAGTCCGCAAATTTCCCATACGGCGGCTTGAAGAACTTCATCGCTGAAATGCGCGCCTGATGAAACACCGGCTTCTGCTTGCTGAAGGTCATGAAGCCGTGCAGGCCGTGGTAGTGACCCATACCAGATGCACCCACGCCGCCAAAGGGCAAGCCATCTTGGGCGATGTGCAAGACCGTGTCATTGATGCACACGCCGCCGGCAATCGTCTGATTCAACACCCGCTCGATGCGCTTCTTGTCGTGATCGAAGTGGTACAGCGCCAGCGGGCGGTCGTGACTGTTGATGTAGGCAATCGCCGCATCGACACTAGCGACCGTGCGGATCGGCAAGATCGGGCCGAAGATCTCGTGGCGCATCAAGCCGCAGGCATCCGGCGGATCGATCACCAAGGTCGGCGGGATGCGTCGCTCGCTTTCGGCGATGGTGGCGTCGGTAGGTGCCAGCTCGATAATTTCGCAGCCCAGTCCGCGCGCTTCTTCCATATAGCCACGTAGGCGACGGTACTGTGCCTCGTTGACGATGCTGGTGTAGTCGGCATTGCCATCGATGCGCGCATAACGAGCGCCGACATCGGCTTTCAGCGCGGCGACCAAGGCGTCGCGATCACCCGCCTCCACCAGCAAGTAATCTGGCGCAATGCAGGTTTGCCCGGCGTTGAGCCACTTGCCGGCAGCGATCCGCGCGGCCGCCGTGGCTGCTGGATAACCCGGCGCGACGATGCAGGGCGATTTGCCGCCCAATTCCAAGGTCACTGGAGTCAGATTAGGCGCGGCGGCGGCCATCACCTTGCGGCCGACGGCGGTGGAGCCAGTAAAGAACAAATGATCGAAGGGCAAGGCCGCGAACGCGCCGGCGACATCCGCTCCGCCCAAGGCCACTGCCACTCGATCGGCCGGGAATACTGACGCCAACAAATCAGCCAACCACTGCGAGGTTTGCGGTGTGTGTTCGGACGGTTTCAGAAACACATGGTTGCCGGCGGCGATCGCCGTGGCCAACGGCATCAATGCCAGATTGACCGGGTAATTCCACGGCGATATGACCCCCACCACTCCCAGCGGCTGAATGCGGATTTCTGATCGGCCAGGCGCGAATAACCAATCGATCGGGGCTCGCCGTGGTCGCATCCAGCGGGTCAGATGGCGGCTCATATCGTCGATCTCGCGGATCACCGTCATGCCATCGGATAACAGCGTTTCGTGCTGCGAGCGATGGCCAAAGTCAGCACTGATCGCCGCGCACATCGCCGGCAAGCCGGCTTTGAAGGCGGCGCGCAATCGTTTGAGGTCATCGGCGCGCTGCGCGCGGTCGGGCACCTTGGCCGCCTGCGCTGTGCGCAGCTTGCCGAGGGTGGTGGTCAGGCTGTCGATGGCGGTGCTGCTGGCTGTGTTCATTCGCGGAGTGTAGCGCGGAGGGCAGTGGCCCTCAGGAGGATGATCGCCGAATTGCCTAAAAGCAGCCGAGCAAGTTCGCGCGCAGCGCGCGCACCTCCGCTTCGCTCGGTCGGCTCTACAAGAGCTTATGGGCGCCGCTCATGCTCTTGTAAAGCCGAGCTTGCTCGGCTGCTTTTATCGAGTGCATCGTCAGAGCTCGACATCGTAGGATGCAACGTCGTATTCCGAACACCGACTCTGAAAATCAATGAACATCCGCCCTTACCTGACCACCTTCCCCACCCTCGCCGAGCGTGTCTACATCGATCCCGCCGCCTGCGTCATCGGCGATGTCGAGCTCGGCGAAGACGTCTCGATCTGGCCGTTCACCGTTGTGCGTGGCGATGTCAATTTCATCCGCATCGGTGCGCGCACCAATATCCAGGACGGCAGCATCATCCACGTCACTCACGAAGGCCCATTCACCCAGCCTGGCGGTATGCCGACCTTGATCGGAAGCGATGTCACCATCGGCCACGGCGCAATCGTTCATGCCTGCACGATTGAGGACGCCTGCCTGATCGGCATGGGCGCAAGGGTGCTGGACGGCGTGGTGGTAAAAAAACACGGCTTCGTGGGTGCCGGCGCGGTGGTATCGCCGGGCAAGGTGGTAGGCGAAGGCGAGCTGTGGCTAGGCAACCCAGCGCGTTTGGCGCGGAAACTGTCAGAGCGTGAAATCGAGCAGCTTTATTACTCAGCGAAGCACTATGTGCGATTGAAGGATCGCTACCTGGCGGCGGTCGTCGTTGCTGCGGGCATAGTCGCCAGCTCCAACTGATCGAGCAACGCAATCGCCTGCCAGCGACTCTCACCGCACATATCCGCGTTCGGTCGCAAGGAAACGCAAAACCCCGGCCGCTCGGGCTTGCCAAACAAGCGGCAGCGATAGTCCTCATCCAGCTGCACGCAGGGAATGCCAGCGGGTTTGCCGTGCGGCATGCCGGGAATGGGCTGAGTGATCGACGGCGCGATGCAGCAAGCGCCGCAACCCTCACGACATCGCATCGACTTCACGTAATCGGCGTCACGGCACGTCCGGATTGAACTCGACGGCCTCGATGACGGCGGCCAACGGAATAGGCGCGGTCAGATGCGGGTATACATCGCCGCTGGCATTGCTCCATTCCCATAGCAGCACATCACCACACTGCGTCGGGTCCAGCATCAAGCGCACGCGCGGGCCGTGACCGCGCAGGTGGCGTTCGATCACGCCGGCGATCTGCGGCTGCGTGGCCAAATGGATGAAGCCATCGGACTCGAACGCCGCCGGCGCGTAGTGCGTCTTCGACTGCGCAGCAAGCCATTCCTGCGGAAACGCAAAATGGTAGATGCGGGTGGCGGCGTCGACGGAGATCATGATTAATCCGAATGCTGTTCGCTTTGGTTCGTCATTCCGGCGACTGTGAGCGCAGCGAACGAAGAGCGAAGCTGGCCCGAAGGGAGAGCGCGTAGCGCGAGTAACGCCGGAATCCAAACCGAGCCTTCGCCGCTACGTAAGTGGATTCCGGCGTTCGCCGGAATGACGGAGCCGCTGGTGGTCGCCAAGCTGGAATGAATTGCGCTCAGTCAGCGGTGCTCAAGCGATCGCGCTTGGCCGCCAAGGTCTGATAGATGCTCTCGGTTTCCGGTCGCCGACCATGCCAAATCTCGAAACTGCTGGCGGCTTGCTCCACCAGCATTCCCAAGCCATCACGCACATGCGGCACGTTGTGCGCACGTGCCCAAGCAGTGAACGCAATTGCCGCCTCGCCATAGCTCAAGTCCACCGCCAGTGAACGCGGCGCGATCAAGCCACCTGGCAATTTGAGCGCGCCGGGCTCGCGACCGGCCGAAGTCGCATTGATTAGCAATTCGAAGTCACCCAAGCCCGCCAAATCCTCCCAATAGCGCGAGTTCGCATGCTCAGGATCGGCCAAGCTATCGGCCAATGCATCGGCCTTCTCCGGCGTGCGGTTGACGATCACCAACTCAGCCACGCCGGCTTCCAACAGCGCCTGCGCAACCCCACGGGCGGCACCGCCGGCACCGAGCAATAGTGTCCGCCGACCGCGCAAGTCAAAGCCCGCGCGATCAGTGAGATCGCGAACCAAGCCGACGCCGTCCGTATTGTCGCCACGCCAGCCGCCAGCAATGTGCGTCAGCGTATTCACCGCCCCCGCGCGCTGGGCCTGCTCGCTGACCTCGATGCACAGCGCGAACGCGGCTTCCTTGTGCGGCAAGGTGATGTTGGCACCGCGTCCACCGGCTTCCGAAAAGGCCCGCAGCGCCGGTGCAAATTCCTCATGCGTGGCAGCGATGGCGCGGTAGTCGAGCACGATACCGGTCTGTTTGCCAAACGCCGCGTGGATCTGCGGCGACAGCGAGTGCGCGACGGGGTGACCGAAGACAGCGAAGTGAGGCGTAGTCATGCGTGTTGCTCCTTGATCCACTGCGCCGCTGCCAGCGCGAAATAGGTGAGGATGCCATCGGCACCCGCGCGCTTGATTGAGATCAGCGCCTCCATGGCGCAGGCGCGCTCATCCAGCCAGCCGTTCTGAGCGGCGGCTTTCAGCATCGCGTATTCGCCGCTGACTTGGTACACAAACGTCGGTGCGCCGAAGCGATCCTTCACCCGCCGCACGATGTCCAGATACGGCAGCCCTGGCTTGATCATCACCATGTCGGCGCCTTCGTCCAGATCAAGCTGCACTTCGCGCAAGGCCTCGTCGCTGTTGGCCGGATCCATCTGATAGCTGTACTTGTTGCCGCCGCCCAGCGCGCCGGCCGAACCCACCGCATCGCGAAACGGGCCGTAAAAACTCGACGCGTATTTGGCCGAGTAGGCAAGAATCCGCGTATTGCTGAAACCGCCGGCTTCAAGCGCGCTACGCACCGCGCCAATGCGCCCGTCCATCATGTCCGACGGTGCCACCACATCGGCACCGGCTTGCGCATGACTGAGCGCCTGCTTGACCAAGGCATCCACCGTGGCATCGTTGACGACATAGCCGCTGGCGTCGATCAAGCCATCCTGACCGTGAGTGGTGTAGGGATCGAGCGCCACATCGGTGATGACGCCCAATTCTGGAAAGCGCGACTTCAAGGCTCGGATCGCCCGCTGCGCGAGGCCGTCCTCATCCCAGGCCGCGGCCGCATCCAGTGACTTGGCTTCGGGTGCTGTGACAGGAAACAGCACCAGTGCCGGAATCTTTAGCGCCACCGCTTGCTCGGCGCAGCGCAGTAGTTCGTCGATCGACAGGCGCTCGATACCCGGCATCGAAGCTATCGCCGCGCGGCCTTCTGCCTCATGGATAAACACCGGCAAGATCAAATCGTCGCACGTCAAATGCGTCTCGCGCATCAATCGCCGCGAAAAGTCATCAAACCGCATGCGGCGTGGTCGGGTAAGCGGAAAAGCCATCGTTGAGATGAATGCGAGGGAGAGTCTCGATTCTACCCGCAGCGATTTGGACACGGCGGGGGTCTATGCTCGCGGGTTGCCATCGCCGTCAGGCGATTCAACTCCTTCCATCCAGGCCAAACCATGACCGCCGCCCCAAACTCAACCGTCGCCGACCTCGCCGACGCCCATCCCGCCGCCGCCATCTGCGCACCCATCTTTCGCGACTTCGGCGGCGCCAGCCGTTTCCAAGGCCCCATACGCACCGTCAAGCTGTTCGAAGACAACAGCCTGCTGCGGACCCTGCTTGAAACCCAAGGCGAAGGCGCAGTCATCGTCGTCGACGGCGGCGGTTCCTTGCGCTGCGCTCTGTTCGGCGGCAACTTAGGCGCACTCGCAGTGAAGAACGGTTGGGCCGGCGTGATCATCTACGGCTGCGTCCGCGACAGCGTCGAACTGGCCACTCAAGCCATCGGCATCAAAGCCTTGGCGACGCATCCACTAAAAAGCGAAAAAGGCCTGCACGGTGGCCAAGTCGACTGCCCCGTCACCTTCGCCGACGTGACCTTTGTGCCTGGGCATTGGTTGTATGCGGATGAGGATGGGGTGTTGGTGCTGGCCAAGCCGGCGGTTCGGACCGCTAGCTAGACGGCACCTCTTCAAGAACAGGGAACGCATCCGCTGGCTTGTCTTCCCGTGATCCAGAAACGGTTGGAAACGCCGGGGTGCAAGGCTCATCGCCAAGTCATTGGGCTCTGCGAACCGGGATTCCCTGCTCCCTTCGAAAGCACCAGCGCAATCAACTCCAACGATGCGCCTCTGGCAAGCCGCCTGAGGTCGCGGCGCGCGAAGTGGCGTTCGCTGATCACGTCATGTGCTCTGCTCTTGCCGAATTGGCCAGCCATACACCGAGGATCAGATTCAACGGAAAGTGTTCGGTGACGTTCAATGTGAGACTTGAAACAAGCAGCGCAAAACCTAGTGGCCTTGATCGGGGTGCGCGCAGCAACGCGATCAAGATCAGCGCATAGCCGAAGGCGACGCCAAGCACGCCGACTTGCCAGAACATGGCCGCAGGCGTTGAGTCGCCCACGGGTTGGGCACCGACGACGGTCGAGTGTGTCTCAGCACCGGTCAGCGTGGCGTAGGCGTTCGCACCTACCCCGAATCGATAGCCGAATAGCGTTTGCACGGTCGAGAGATTTCGCTGCGCATACACTTGCACGGGGTAGATACGCCCCCAAAGCGAATCGTGTACGTCGTAGCGCCCGGTGATATGGGGCAATGCGAGCCAGCCCGCGATTAGCATCGGCAAACTCGCCAGCAACAGCGTGATGCGAACACGGCGCCCAAACCTGAAATAGATGGAACCGCCGATCGCCAGCGCCCAAGCGACCCAAGCAGTGGCCGAGGCGTTGGCCACCAGCACAAATGCGGTCAGCGCAGTAATCAATACCACGTCACGTCCTCGATACTGCCCCCAACTCACGGCCATCGCCCACGTGATGACGGTGAAAGCACCTAGCGATGTAGGCAAGTTGAACGTCCCCACGGGACGAGCAAAGGTGTGGCCGCCCAAATCCATCCAGAACATGGTCAACCCGTAGTGCATCTCGAACGGTACCAGCACGGCCTGCAACACCAGTACCCACACGAATGCCCGCGCGAACTGGCGGCAGACCATGGGGTCGGCAAGCCTCGCCCCGGCGGCGGCAAGTACCCAAGAAAGACTGCTACGCACGCCTGCGAACACTGCAATCCAGCGGCCAGCAATCAACGCAGCCAGCGCTGAGATCGCCGTCAACGCGAACAGTCCACCCAAGGCGACCGCCATGCTGCGCGGCAGTCGCAGGTGCCGAAGCTGCAGCACGATCAGGACCATGATCCCGAGCCAGACCAACTCCTTCAGGCCTTTGGTCAGAACCCAAAGCCAGCCCTCGGTGTGATGCAGGGTGCTGCCAAACTTCAGTACGGCCGCAAATGATTCGTGCTCCCCCGGATGATTAATCGCCTCCGCGAGTTTCTGCCAGTAGGTGTGCCAGTAAGTCTCCGGCTGTAGCAGACCGACCCGCCGCGTCCAGAACACTAGACCTTGGAGCACCGAAGCGATGGCAGCCAAGACAATTAGCCACGTCACTGTGCGCTTTTCAAGCGGAAGGCTTGGCAAACCCGGCTCCTTTTTCGACAGGGGGTACTGCCCAAGAATACTGTGGTCCGAGATACGCTCGATGATGGCGTGGAAGATCGAAGCCCGTTGCCCAAGTCAGGTCTGCCGCTCATCAGCTATCTGGCTGCCCGGGTTATCTGCTCCGACAGGCTGATAGAGTTTGGCGATCTAACGTGAGCGTGCTTGCACCGCAATGATCGATCAGCTCAGGCTTTTCTCAGACGCAGTGGCTGAGCCTCTGTCGGCCGAGGCAAAACTCCTACTCCGAGTGGCTGCGCTTGGGCGAACTGAGTTTTTCTCGCGTGCAGAAGACGTCGCGCAACTAACCGCAAACGTTGATTGGAAAACGTTTCTCGCGCTAGCGGATCACCATCGTTTGCTGCCGCTGGCGTTTCAGACCATGAAGGTTCTGCAAAGGGGAGTCATTCCAGAGCGCCTCCTCAAGTCCCTGTGGACCCGCTATGCCTCAAACCTGCAGCGTAATCGGCAGATGACTACCGAACTGGACCGCATGCTGGCTGCACTTGGAACATCGCGCATCCATGCCGCCGCTCTCAAGGGCCCCGCACTCGCCGGGTTGATCTTCGGCGACGTGGGTGTCCGAGAGTTCTCAGATTTGGACATTCTCGTGCGGCAACGAGACGTTTTTACTGCGAGGAGCATTCTGTGTCTGCTTGGCTATGCACCGGTGTACGCACTGCGCCCGGAAGATGAATCCGCCTATTTACTGGCCGGACGCCAATACGACATCGTCCTGTATTCCGAGGCATCGGCGACAACGGTGGAACTGCACTGGCGAACCAGTACCGATGCGGCGGTGGAGCGGCTAGATGACCCTGGGTGGTGGCGGGAGCTCGTTCAAGTCCGGGTGGAAGGCATCTGCCTGCCGACCTTACCCCCACACGAATTGCTGCTATTCCTTTGTGTTCACGGCGCCAAACATTGCTGGGAACGATTGGCGTGGTTGGTTGATGTCGCAGAAATAGTTCATGCCAATCCCGACTTGGACTGGGCCTGGGTTCGCGCGCGGGCAAACGAAATCGGGGCACGCAAGCGGCTCGCGATTGGATTGACGCTGGCAACGCAGCTGCTCGCGCTGCGCTTGCCGGAAGCGGTGGCTATCGATGAAATCTGGAGTGGCTCGCTGGCGTCGCCTTTGGCAAAGATGCGCCATCGGCTAGCAGGCAGTGATGCAAGCGGCGGCAGCCGTGAGGGCGAGCTGCTGCTCAGGTTGTCACTGTACGATTCTTGGCGGCAGCGACTGCGCCAGTTTCTATTGCTGGTGTTCACACCCAACTCGGCCGATTGGTCGCACCCCGGCACTCACTGGCTGCCCCGACCGCTGCTTAAGGCGAGCCGGTTGCTGCAAGAATATGCAAAACAGCGGTTGGCAGCCGTCAGCCGGGGCTGAACGCTTAAGCCTCGTCGATAAAGAGCTCGGTCGCGGTGTGGCGGACACTGATCCTTACTTTTTCTCCGGCGAGCACTTGCCGGCTCGTTGCAAATGGCCAGAACTTAGGTCGCCAGAAACAGCGCAGCTCAGGTCGGTTCTGGTAGACCGTGCCATCTGGGAAGCGGTGCGACACCCACTGCAAAACGCCATCAACAGTCCCGTCCCTTGATACGGTGAAGGTGGTGACGCTGCTGGCCTCGACCGCGCCGCGTTCGCCGCAAAGATCGACTTCAGCCAGCAGCTGGCGGTCGCTGATCTGGACTTCATTCGGAATGGGACCGCGGATGCTGGCTACGTGCAGGGCGAGGCGGTTGATGGCGGAGACGTCAAAGCCTTCGACCAACGCCGGCACTCTCACATCCGCCAATAGCCAAGCACCCTCCACCAGCATTCCGCACGCGCCCATTGCCTGCGGCAACACCAAGCCATCCGGCGCGAGCAGTTGCTGCCGACATTTCTGCACCCAGTCGAACATTCCTGCGTTCAAGAATTCGTCAGAGACGAACTCATGCATGAGTATGTCCGCGCGTGGCACCGAGCCTAGGGTGCCGACATTTTCGATCCGATCATGGATCACCGTGATGCGCTCGCGGAGGCCATTGCGGGCGATGTTCTCCCGCGCGATTTCGACCACGGTGGCGTCCACCTCGACCGTGTAAACGTGCTGTGCGCCGGCTTGCGCGGCGAGCATGGCGAACAGGCCGCTGCCGGTGCCGGCTTCAATCACGATGCTGGTCGGCTTGACTAGAGCCTGCAACGCGGTCCGGTAGCTGGCGTTGCGATGCGAATCATTGATGGCTTGGATGTACCAGACCGGAAAGTGCTCGCGTATGAACACGTCAGTGACGCGGCGGAGATAGGCTGAGGTAGGCAAGGACTCGCGCAGCTGCAGCGCAAACGACAACGCCGCCGCCTTGGGCACGCGTTCCCCCAGTGAGCCGAGCAAACGCAGCAAGGCCTCAGGGTCATCGGATCGCGAAAGCAAGGCCTCGACGAACGGCCGGAACTCCGCCGGTGTATTGCCGACCACCAGCGAGCAAAAGTTTGTGCCTTTAGTGTTGATGACGATCTTCGCTATGCGTTGCGCTTGCAGTCATTAGCTATCATGGACGGCGAATAGCAACACTCCTCTATCCTCAAATCCGAATCAATGGCCGCGGTAAGTGGCGGAACGAGCTTACGCGTGAGGCCGTTATCCAACCCCAAAGGATTGCCCAATGTCGTCTGAATCGAAAAACAAAGCGCCGTGGACGGTGCCAGTGCTGGAAGAGATTGAAATGCTGGATACGGCCACCAAGGGCCTAGCAGCTAACGAATCGGCCGGGATGATGGTTGTCACCGCATCTTGATATCAATGCGTGCGCCGACTGCCAGCGTGGCGGCATCTGCAGACGTCCGCTTCGTTCACAGCCAAAGCTGCGTGGCTAATCCGGTGGGCGACCAAGTCTTCATGATGAGTCTGGAACAGGGCAAGTATTTCGCCGTGCAAGCGGTCGCCAAACAGGTCTGGGACATGTTGGCGGTGCCAATGTCGATTGCATCGATCGCCGCTGCGCTGACCGAGCGTTACGACGTATCCCAAGAGCAGTGCCTTGTCGATGTCGAAACGTTCATCGAATCGCTGTGCCGCACTGGTCTCATCATCGCTGCACCCTCGTGCCCCTGAAACGCAGCTGGTTGCGCTAACAATGTTGACACTCCGACGCTATCTTCGGTTTGCGGTGGCCATCGCCACCGCGTTGGAAGCGCTGCTTGAGTTGCTGCGCTGCAAGCGCAGCGTAGGCCAAAAGCCGCATCAACTGGTGCATCTCTTGGGCTCTCCGCTGCAGGAAATCCGCCCCGACTTGGGGTCTGCCAATCCCGAGGCAGTGCGTATCGGCCGCGTGGTGGAGCGGGTCGCTGACGGCCTGCCGTTGCGTGCCACCTGTGTGCATCGATCGCTTGCGGTGCGGACAATGCTGGCGCGGCGGCAGGTCGCGGCCACCATCCACCTCGGCGTCAGCCGCCATTGGGAAGACCGCCGGCTACCGAAACAAGGGCGCGCCGCGCATGCGTGGGTGAGCGTGGGTGCAACCGTCGTTTGCGGCGGCGGGCAACTGGAGCGTTACGCGGAAGTCGGTCGGTTTGGGATTGACCGTCTGCCCAGCCCCACCGATGGATGAGCGTCGAGTACCGCTGCCCCGCGCAGTCCGAAGATCGTGACTGCTGACTATCCGATAGCTTTGCAGTGTCATCTCCCAAACGCCGCTGAGAATGACACGGTCGGCAGCGCACTGAGTCCGCCAGCGGATCATGAGCTGCTGCGGCAGCCGCCACGGCGCAGCGCAACAGGATGATTCGCAAAGCAGCACGCCTGCTGCGATCGCGCCTGCGCCTAGGCCTGTGGATGCTCACCTGCTGCGGCTTCCCGTGGCGCACGCAGCCAACCGCAAGTCCGCAATCATCGACGGCTCTCACGGTGCGACGAGCCGCACTTGCCTCCCTGTTGGCCCGCTGGCCGAAGCGGCTGCGGCTAGCCGCCTGTATTGGCATGTGTATGGCTTGGCCGTTAGCCAGCCTGTGGGACGCTTGGAGCAATGCCCGCGCCACCACCTTGTCGGCGCGGCTCGGAATGTCCTTGCCTAGACTCGCCTGCCGCGTATGGCTGCATGCGCTGCGGCACAGCGTGCCGCCGGTTGAAGCCCTCGCGTATCGTCAGTTGCAGCCCGGCGGGCCGGGTCCGGACGCATGGCTGTATGGCAACGAGTTTTTCTTTCTGGCTCGCGACCTAACCGATGAACAAACTATGCGTGGGTGCAGCGACAAACACGCATTTGCACAGTGGTGTGCTGCGTTGGGAGTGCCGACGATTCCCACCTTGGCGCTTGCCACAAACCAAACCTGGCTGACGCCGCTGGATGTCGAGCGGACCTTTGGCAACGATCTGTTGGTGAAACCTGTCAACGGCTCTCAGGGCGTTGGCATTGAGGTTTGGCGACTGCGTGAGGGCCGCCTCCGGCACCAAGGTCAAGCTTTACTTCCAGCCGAGCTGGCCGAACAGATACGGCACCAGGCGAGCCACGGGCGTGCGCTGATGGTGCAACCGTTTCTCAGGCCACACCCGTTGCTGGCAGTTATTGCTGGCAATGGCATGCCAGCCCTGCGAATCATCACGCTGCGCAGCCCTTCTGGGCGAGTCGAGTTGGGGCCCGCCATGCTGCAAGCACCTTTGCCCGGTCAGGAGATTTCGCAGTCGGGATCGTACCTGCTTGTCGACACAGCGTGCGGGCGGGTCTTGCCGCCAGCGCCATGGCAGCGTGATCCCGTATTTGCGTTTCCACTGCTGGCAGACGTGACGGGCGTGATCTTGCCGGACTGGGATGCAATCAGCGGACGGCTGTTGCACGCACATGCCGAACTACCCGGACGTGCGCCGCTACTGGGTTGGGATGTGCTGTTTACCGATCAGGG
>JANNWF010000372.1:0-2709 GCA_031408455.1 Pseudoxanthomonas sp.
TCGAGAGACAGGTTCGAAACACGCTTCACATTCGACCGCGTATGCCCGATCCCTGACAATGCGCGACCCGCCGCGCCGTGCGATAGCAGAGTGCATTTGAAGTGACCGCCGCAGGCAAGCAAGTGATCGATCACGGCGGACCGCTATTGATCGCCATCGTGGGTGAGACCGGCAGCGGCAAGTCGAGCTTGGCAGCGCGCTTTGTCGGCGAAATATCTGCGGAGCTACGAGTGGTTGGCTGGCTGCAGCCGAGTCAAGGCGACCGACTTGGCAACGGCGCGGCATCTGCCTACGGCTGGCAACACATTGAAGTCGACGCGACGCCGATTGACTATTTGCACCGCGACGAATCCTGCCAACCACCCTATCGCGAAGCCGATGGCGCGGCGCAGGTGATGGATGCCTGGGTACAGGCACAAATTGCAGATCCACGACCGATTGATCTGCTGGTGCTCGACGAAATTGGCGGCATTGAGCTGGCTGGCGGAGGACATCGCGAACGCTTGCAACGATTGCTGGCACGGCATCCCGCGGCGGTGTTGGTGGTGGTCAATTCCCGCCGCGTGCAGGAGGTGTCGCGCCTGATGGGTCAGCGGTTTGATGTAACGATTGACGCCACTCAGCCGGATGCCCTGCAGCGCTTGCGTGATGTCTTGATCGCGAGGCGCGATTTCGAGCGCGTGGGTTGGTTTGGTGCCTTGGCCGGGGCGATAGAGGTGGGAGCGGGCTCGGTGGTTCACGGCGCCAAAGTGCCCTTAGGTGGGCTGGGAATGGCAACCACGCAGGCGGCTGTTTTGACGCGCGCTGCGCAGCCGATGGTGGATCGCTCGCGCGTGGCATGGGTGGCGGTGCTGTCGGCCGCGATAAAGTCGCTGTCGCCGGCCGGTCAGCGGCTGCGACCCATGCTCGCCATCGTCATGCAGGGTTGGTTGTATGCGCGCGCGCTGCAGTTGTTTGGTTGGAATGTGGTCGGCGTCATGAGCGGTGGATTCCTGATGGGCGTATGGGCCGGATCGCAAGGCTTGCTCACGCAGTGGTTGTTGTTTGGCGATGCGCTGACCACCGCCTTGCAGACGCTAAACGTCGAAGCTACCCGGATGTTGGGTTTACCCACACCGAGGCTCAGCGTGGTAATCGCCACGTGGCTCGCGCTGCATGGCGGCGTGGTTGCGATAGGCACGGCGCTGGCGTGGCGGCGGCCATTGCAGGCGACCCTTGGCAAGGGCTTGCCGGGATGGTTTGTGCCGCTATCGGTGCCGCAACGTCGACGCTGGGGCGGTGCGCTGCTGCACGCCTTTCGCGACATGTTGCGGCCAACATTCTGGGTGCCGTTGTTGCTGATCATCGCGGCGCTTGCGTGGGCTGGGCAGTCGCGCGAGTCGCTCATTTGGGTAGCGCTGCGCGCGCTGTTGATCGCGTGGACGATGTTTGTGCTGGTGCAACGCTTGGACCTGCCTGCGGTGCCAAGCAAGCTGCGCGCGCTTGGCATGTGGGGGCCGGCAATCGCATGGCGACGTGCCCTGGCGCGGTTCGATGCCGATAGCCCAAGCTGACCTGCGGGACAGCAGCGCTTACCATTCGCGAATGTCATTCCTAGCGGTCAACTCAATCCACAACCCCTTCGCAAGCCGCGGGGAAAGCGGTATGAATGACTGAGGTTCGCAACATTCGCGTCTTGGTCGTCGACGACGAGCGCTTCATGCGCATGCAGATGCGTCAGGTCTTGCTGCGCGAAGGCTACGACATCATCGAGGCCGAAACCGGACAGCAGGCGATTGAACAGTTTGACTATCAGCGACCAGACCTGGTGCTGATGGATGGCCTGATGCCTGACATGGATGGCTTTGAGTGCTGCAAGCGCATGCGCGAGCGCCCCGGTGGCGAGCGGGTGCCGATGTTGATGATTACTGGTTTGGATGACCGCGTCTCCATTGATCAGGCGTTTGCGGCTGGCGCCGAGGACTTCGTCACCAAGCCGGTGCACTGGGACGTGCTGCGGCACCGCATTCGGCGCGCGATCGAGCGCGCGCAGATGCTGGATCGACTGGAGTTGGCCAACCGCGAATTGGGCCGATTGGCCGGTATCGATCAGCTCACCCAACTCGCCAACCGTCGCAGTTTCGACCAGGTGCTGGCACGTGAGTGGCGGCGTGGTGGACGCAATGGGCTGACGCTGTCGCTAGTCTTGGTCGATCTCGATTATTTCAAGCGCTACAACGATGCGCTTGGCCATTTGGAAGGCGACAAATGCTTGCAACGTGTCGCCGCTGCCTTGGCTGGCATGCTGCGGCGTCCGGCCGACTTGGTGGCGCGATTCGGCGGCGAAGAATTTGCAATCATCCTGCCGGAGACCGACAGCGACGGTGCCCAGCGCATCGCCGCGCAAGTCGTCGAAGTCATCCAAGCGCTGGCCATTCCGCATCCGGATGCGCCGCTTGGAATCGTCTCAGTAAGCGTCGGCTGCGGCACCACCGTGCCCAACCCAAGACTGGCACCCACTCGACTATTCGCCGCTGCAGACGAGGCTTTGTACGAAGCCAAGCATGCGGGTCGCAATGGGTTTCGGGTGACTGAGTTGGGGCAGGTGGTGGATTTGGGGTAGGGGTGGGGTGATTTAGGTTGCTTGTGATCGACGGCGGACTTGGCTCGACTTGTCCTTCTCGCGGGCGGCGGAAACCACACAATCCTAGTCATTCCGGCGCACGCCGG
>JANNWF010000373.1:0-7859 GCA_031408455.1 Pseudoxanthomonas sp.
CGTTCTCACTCACCCAGCGCGTGCAACATCCGCTTATTGGCAAAGTGCCGGTAGCTGTCCAGCGCCAGCGCACTGATTTCTTCCCAGTGGATTTCGTCGGAAACATCCAGCGCGATCCAGCCGTTGTGGCCCATGTAGGCGGGGATGGAAAAGCGTGGGTCGGCGGTCATCAGTGATTGGCGCTCAATCCCCACCCAGAACCCGAGCGTCAGCGGTCCGTTGTAGGCCCACGCCAGTGCAAAGCCTTTCTTGCCCGCGCGCCACACCGGTGCACCGAATTGGGTGCCTTCGGATGTCTCTGGAAAGGTGAGGCAAACATGCCGGAGTTGGGCCAGCACAGCCAAGGCGTGCGGGCTTTGCAGCGGGTCGATTTCGGCTGCGGTGAGCGCGGTATCGGGTTCGGCGACGGTCGTTTCGCTCGCAAGTAACGCGATCTGTTGGCGCGAGGCCACCTGTCGATATGCCTCACTCACGCGGTCCGAAATCTCCGACCAGGCGAGGCTCTGATCCAACTGCACGCCCAACCAACCGCGCACGCCCACATACGGCGGCACGAAATAGTCTTGCGGTTGAATTTCGCAAAGATGAGTCTGCGCGCCATCGGGTGCTGCCAACCACAAGGCCACCCGCCCGTCGCCATGCGAGTTCACTGCAAAGATCGCGAAGGTCTTGCCACCGCGAACGCGAAAATTCGGCGCGCCATGCGATACGAAGTGCTCGGCATCGGGCATGGACAGGCAGAGTTCGGGGATCGCTTGGAGCAAGGTTCTGGCCACGGGTGACTCCGAAAATAGTGCGCCGCAAGGCTGGCAGGAATAGCTTACTGCCCACCCAAACGGCTTTCCGAGTCAGCCGCGGCAGGATACGTCCGCGATGTATTGGGCCCGCAAGCGACGACCGAGGCGACCACGACAGCGAGAGCGCCGGCAACGAAAGCCGCCCAGCATCATGCGAAAGGCGGGAGCATCAGCTTCACCAACCTTCGAGGAGATCGCGAGCAGGATCAAGCCAACGTCTTCGCCGCCGGCAGGAAGCGCAGCGCCAACGGATCTGCATCGCGGCCACGCTCGGCGAAGCCTGCAATCGCCGCTTCACGCGAATCGATATCGCAGCGACGCGTAAATGGATCGCCAAGCAAGCGCCCGGCAGCGTTCCCTCAGAGCTGAACTTTGGCGTGCTGCTGCTCATCCTCGTCGGGCGCCACACCCTTGGCATAGGCCTTGGCTGCTCGGTAAAGAAACTTCAAACCTTGCACGCCAGCGTTGTCCCAAAACTCACCGTGCTGAGCCTCAAACTTGATCGTGGCAATGCTGGGGTCAGTCTGACCATCCGGGAACCACAGTTTCCACATCTCCTGCCAGAGCCTATCCACAAGTGCTTGATCGTGTTCGACGGTGGCATGGCCGGTGATGCAAGCGAATTGCCGTGGACTTTGAAAGCTCAAGGTTAGGGCGGGGTTGGCGCGAATCTCGGCCACTTTTGGCGAGTCGATGTGGGTGATGAAATAGGCATCGCCGTCTTCCAAGAGTTCGGCGATGGCCATCGGTCGGGCGTGCATGCTGCCGTCGGCGGCGAAGGTGACCACCATCGCCGTGTCAAACGACGTGAGCAGCTCGTGCAAGTGTTCGCGGGTAGCGACGGGTGTGCTCATGGTGTCTCCGGGGGGAGGCTCGAATTGGAATGCATGCCAACGCTTGGCGGACGGGCCGGGACAAATTGACTATCCAACCCAGCGCTGATCCCCGCTGGCGAATCAGCGCTGTGTGCAGTTGACCGCGAGGCCTACTTTTTCTCGCCGCAGCTGCCTTCGGCGTGCTTGGCGTCAGCGTGCTGATCATGCATGGCTTTCATTTCTGCTTCAGTGACAAAGCCATCCTTGTCGGCATCGGCTTTGGCGAACCGCTCGGCCGCATGCTTCTGATGCTCTTCAAGCGACAGTTTTCCGTCCTTGTTGGCATCATGCATCATCGCGGCTTTGCCTTCGCCGCACTTGCCTTCGCCACACTTGCCTTCGCCGCATTTGCCCTCGCCGACAGCGGCAATCTGGTAACCGGCAGCGAGATCAATCACTTGGAATGTAGACGCCTGGACGGCGACTCCGCCGAGCAGCATTGCGCTGCCGAGAATGAGGGGGATGGGTTTCAGTGAGCGGTGGTTCATTTCGGTGACTCCCGTTGTTTGGCCCGAATTGGGCCGGCGAAACGTGGCTTGCAACTCTGCAAATCTGCGCAGGCGCTTTTGCCTTGACCCTGTGTCGCTTGATCGAGGGCTACGAGTACCGAGTCGTCTCGCGCGGCCACCCCTCTGACTTTGCGCAACCCTATTGCTAAGTTGAATCCGGGTCTGTGCGCTCGCGAACACAGCAATCGGCGCACGTTGTCTGCGTAGAAGGGCAGCGTCTACGCAAGCCGTTGGCTCATTCAACGCGCGCTCGAAAAACCTGACCCTTTCGCTCAGGTGAGAGGGAAAGGGACGTCGACTTCTACGGTTTGGCGTGCAACGCTGTCGTTTCCGTTCCGGGAGGTCACGATGAGTCGACATGTCGCTTTTCTGCGCGCCATCAACGTGGGTGGGCACAGCGTCAAGATGGAGGTGCTGGAGGCGTTGTTCATCGAGCTGGGGTTTGCCGATATCAGCAGCTTTTTGGCCAGCGGCAATCTGCTTTTTGCCTCACGTCGCGCCAGTTCGATAGCGTTGGAGCAGCGCATTGAAACTCGGCTCGAAACCGCGCTGGGATTTCCGGTAGCGACGTTTCTGCGTTCGGAGGCCGAGCTCGCCGAGCTGCTGGCGAACTTGCCGTACACGCAGGCTGAGATCGACAAGGCGGGGGCGCTCAATATTGGATTTCTGAAACAGGCCCCGGAGTCGGCGGCTGCCAAGCGATTGCTGGCATTGCAAAACAAGGACGATCAGTTGGCCTTGGTGGGCAGCGTCTTCTGCTGGCTCAGCAAGGGCAAGCAGAGCGATTCGAGGCTGGTCAACTCGACGTTTGAGAAGGCACTCGGCGGACCGACCACGCTGCGCGGGATCAACACCTTGGTTCGCATGAACGAGAAACTAAAGGCGACTGCGCGCGTTGCATGACGAGGAAACGGCAACGGCCCGCTATAGGCGGGCCGTCGCTTGCAACCCTATGAATCAGCCACTCTATGAATCAGGCTTCGTCGCGCCAGCGGCGCATATAGATCGCACCATAGATCATCGCGCTGCCAGCAACGGCACCAATCCACATCGGTGCGCTCATCAGTACCTTGCCCATGTCAGTCCACGATGCCGCGCCATTCATGCCGGCCATTTGTATTCCTGGCGCAATTTCGACGGCTGCAAAATTGAACTGATAGACACCCGGGAAAACCCCGGCGAGGACACGCAAAGCCACATGCTTCCAGTAAACGGCATCTGGCACGCTGAATGTCGAGAGCACGTCGAACCAGCTGATGATGATGCCCACGCCGACCGGCAACAGCACTGCCCATAGGAAGGGCTTGCCGCGGACAAAACTCGACACCAACAGCAGCCAGCCGATGCAGGGCAGGGCCCATAGCGCGTTCAACGGAATCGAAGCCAGCAGGCGCAGCCAAATGGCGGTCGGTTCGGCGGGTCCCCAGATGACGGTCAGCGGATTCACGCCGTAGAACATCACATGCACGCTCAGTAACGACAGGATCGCGATGTGCAACAGGATGCTCACGGCGACGGTGATGGCGGGTGCCAGCGCAGCAGCAATCAGCACCTTGGAGAGCACGGTGTCGCGATCCGACAGAGGCAGTGATTTCCAGAACAACACGCTGCGATCACGGCGGTCGTCATACAGCGCGCTGAGCAAGTAAAAGAACAGCACGAAGCCCAATACGATACCCAGAATTCCTGACAGCCCGAGCATGCCGACATCGATCGCCGGGCCAATCTTGGCCAGATGCTCGGGATCCAGCTTGGATGTCAGATCCCTGATCGACACGCCGATCTGCATGCCGCCACTGAACTTTGCTTTGAAGACCTCGGCCGTTATGGCGCCCATGATCGAGAGCACCACAAACACTGCTGCGGTCCAGATCGGTGCCCAGAAGATGCCGCCTTTGTGCTCCCAAAACTCGCGTCGAATCAACCACGTCAAGCGATTCATGCGTAGGTTCCTTTCATCGTGGCGACAAACAAATCGGCGACGCCGGGGGTACGTACTTCGCCAAGCTCGCGCAGTTGCGCACGGCTGACGCCATCAAACAGAAACACGGATTTGCCGAACACTTGGCGCTCGTCCAGCGGCTTGAAGGCGCGCGCAGCTTCTGCATGCTCAGGCCCCACCATCACTTCCGCAAAACGCTCGGCCATATCGTCCATGCTGGTCGCCAATGAAATCTTGCCGTCGCGAATGAACAACAAGTCGGTCAGGATGTGTTCGATCTCTTCCACTTGGTGGGTAGTGATCAGGATGGTTTTGTCTTGATCGAAGTAGTCGTTGAGCAGGGCTTGATAGAACTGCTTGCGATAGATGATGTCGAGGCCGAGCGTAGGCTCGTCGAGTACCAGCAGCTTGGCGTCGATGGCCATCACCACCGCCAGATGCAACTGCACGATCATGCCCTTGGACATTTCTTTCACCCGCATCGCGGGCTTTAGCTTGGTGTGCGCAAGTACCGCCTCGCACTTTTTGCGATCAAAGCGCGGATGCACGCCGGCAACGAAATCAACGACTTCGGAGACCTTGATCCAGCGCGGCAACACCGCCACATCGGCGATGAAGCAGACTTGCTCCATCAAGGCATCACGCTGGGTACGCGGATTCATCCCCAGTACGGTGAGTTCGCCTTCGAACGGCGACAGCCCAAGAATTGCCTTCAATGCGGTGGTCTTGCCGGCGCCGTTGGGGCCGATCAAGCCGACGATGCGGCCTTGCTCGATGCTGAAGTTGGCACCGTCGAGTGCCGGCTTTCCAGAATAACTGCGGCTTAAGCCGCGGGCTTGAATGGCCGCACTCATGACTGGCTCCCCGCCGGTTGCAATAGACGCTCCAAGTTCAACCCGAGGCGCTTGATTCGCTCCACCACCAGCGGCCATTCCTCGCGCAGAAAACGCTCACGCTCGCTAGCCAACAATTTTTCTGGTGCCCCATCGGTTACGTACATGCCAAGCCCCCTGCGTTTTTCGACCAATGTGACATCGGCTAGCTCTTGATAGGCGCGCGATACCGTGATCGGGTTGAGTTGAAAGTCTGCGGCTACTTGCCTCACGGATGGAAGCGCGTCGCCGGGCTTCAGCACGCCATCCAAAATCATGCTGACGACTTTGTCGCGCAACTGAAGATAGATCGGCGTGGTGTCACTCCAAGTCATGCTCATGCGCCGGGCTCCTTGGTGCGAGGTAACAAAGTGGCAAACGAGAAGAAGGGCATGGTCGATTGGCGACGCGCCCGCGGCGGCGATTTCTGTGCGGCCTTGGAGGCGGCTTCGGAGCGCATGCTCACTTCCGCTTGAATGACGCGGGCGGCCAAACGCACAGCGGCAACGGCCAGCGCCTTTTCCGCAGCATCATCAATCGGCAGGTGAGCGCTCAGTGCGTCGATCGACTGCACGAATCCCTGCTCAGCCTGATTGGGTGCGGCGACATGGCTGGTGGCGTTGGCGACGGGCTCGCCCAGCGCTAACAGCGCAATCAACGCGACTGTGACCAAGCTCAGCGAGTACAGCGAATTTTTGATTGGATGCCACATACAACCTCCCAGTCGGGGTGAGTTATTGCGTCGGTGTTGTAGCGAACTATAACACTAACTTTCGAACCGTCAAGCACCGATGTGTGTGATGTGGACTTCACCGAAAAAGGGTCAGCAGACGTTTAGGATTGCGTTCCCACGCAACGACCCACGGACCGAACTGGATGAACGTACTGCACCTTGCAATTGCCGGACTAGTAATGAGTCTTGGCCTGACTTCAGTGGTTGACGCTGCCTGCCAAGGCCCCCTGGATGTCACCTATCGACGCCTTGCCGGCAAGCAAGACGAGCACCTGTGTACGGCCTATGCCGGCAAGGTGCTGCTGATCGTCAACACCGCTAGCAAATGCGGATTCACGCCGCAGTACGAAGGCTTGGAGGCACTGCACGAGCGCCTGCAACCACGCGGCTTTGCAGTGCTCGGTTTCCCCAGCAACGACTTCATGGGCCAAGAGCCCGGCAGCGAGCAGGAAATCGCCGAGTTCTGCACGCTGACCTACGGCGTCAAGTTTCCGATGTTCGAAAAGGTCGTAGTCAAAGGTGACGCGGCGACGCCGCTGTATCGGGATCTCGTCGGTGCCACGGGGCAGGAACCCGGTTGGAACTTCCATAAATATCTGATCGATCGCAACGGCAAGGTAGTTGCCAACTTTGACAGCCGCACCGTACCTGACGATGCTGAGATGCTGGCGCAAATTGAGAAGCTGCTGCAGGCACCGGTGCCTGAGTCAGTCCCAAACTGAAAGCTCAATTGAACAGCAGCCGCGCAGGATCGCGACCAAAAGACGACGGGCCGCGCGCCTTTGGGGAGGGCGCCGCTCCCGCAGTGCTGCTTTTGCTCCCGCGGTGCTGCTTTTGCAGGTTGCCCGGCAGACCAAGACTGCGGGCAGGCCAGAACTACAGCCGCTTCTTCAACGCCCGAATCATCCAGCCCAGCACCGGAACGTGTTCGTAAATGCCATCGGCGGCATTCCAGTAATCCTGGTGGTAAGCAACCCGACCCGCAGCATCAAAACGTAGGTGGCTCATGCCCACCGTCCAGGTGTCAACGCCACGTCGGAGCTTCTTGAAGCGGATCATCATTTTCCAGCGCAGCAGATAATCACCATCGGCGGTGCGAGTCGCGTCTTCGATGGTGACGCGACAGTCCTCAACCGCGGCTGCGCTTTCCTTCAAGTAGTGGGCAAGTTCAGTGCTGCCGCGGATGGTTTTCAAGGTGTCGTTGAAGTAAACATCCGGGCTGTAGGTGCTGCCGAGCAGTTGATCCACCCGATCTGACGCAAAGCTCGAGAAGAAACTGGCGAAGGTCTTGAGCGCCGCTGCTTCGGCGTCTGAGCCAGCGGCCGGAGCATGCGGATGAGCCGCACGGGCGGCGGCGAGTGCGACGAGGGTTTCCATGGGCAGCTCCGTTGGTTTGAATTGACGCAAGCTTGGCGGGTCGGTGGTTTCAGCCGAGTGAGGATAAGCGGAGTGAGGTTGGGGTAGTACACAAGGCCCGCTTGAACCGGTGATACGACCTGGGTCTCCCAGCAATTGCCCGGAACTTTCTCGAAAATACGCGGTCACAGCCGCCGCGTTGCACGGGTGCGGGGTCGACCCCCACAATACGCGGCCCTTTGCAGTCGGGGCAGTAAAACGCCGATTGCTCAATTCCTTGGAGTGACAGATGAAGTTTTCCCTACGCCACACCCTGCTTGCCATTGCTACGGCTAGCGTTCTTGCCGGTTCCGGCGTTGCCTTCGGCCAAGAGCTGAAGACCGAGAAAGACAAAGTCAGCTACATGGTTGGTATGCAAATCGGCGGTTCGCTGACGCAGATCAAAGACGAAATTGACGTTGCCGTGGTCATTCAAGCCCTGCAGTCGGCGCTGAAAGGCGAAGCTTCCAAGATGACAGTGGAAGAAGCCACCGCGTTGCAGCAGAGCTTTGCGGCCAAGTTGCAAGCCAAGCGCGAAGCCGAAGCAGCCGTGATGGCGACCAAGAACAAGGCCGAAGGCGAAGCCTTCATGGCCAAAAACAAGTCCGAGAAGGGCGTCAAGGTCACCGCATCGGGTCTCCAGTACGCCGTCGTCACGGCTGGCAGCGGCGCCAAGCCGGCGGCTACCGATACCGTCAAGGTGCATTACGTCGGCACCTTGCTCGACGGTACCAAG
>JANNWF010000374.1:0-10859 GCA_031408455.1 Pseudoxanthomonas sp.
GAAGCTGCGGTCGGCACGGCCAACCGCGCGCTGCTTGAAGGCTCGCTGCTGGTCGCCGTGTTGTTGTTCGTGTTTCTTGGCGAACTGCGCTCGGCCCTAGTAGTGATCGTCGCCTTGCCGATGGCCATGCTGATCGCCTTCATCGGCATGCAATCCCTCGGCCTATCGGCCAACCTGATGTCGCTCGCCGGTCTGGCGATCGGCATAGGCATGATGGTCGATGGTGCGGTGGTGATGGTCGAGAACACCTTTCGGATCATGGCCGAACGACGCGCCCACGCCGGTGCGACCGGAGCGACGGTTGATCGCGTGAGCGCAGTGCTGGCGGCCGCTCAGGAAGTAGCGGCGCCCGTCACCTTCGCGATCATCATCATCATCGTGGTGTTTCTTCCGCTCTTCAGCCTGCAAGGTCTGGAGGGCAAGCTGTTCAAGCCGATGGCGATCACCATCTCCTTGGCGATGGCCGGCTCGCTGGTTTTGAGCCTGACGCTGATTCCAGTACTCGCCTCGCTGATGCTCAAAGCCGGCGAAGAGCGCGATACCCGCCTGGTGGCTTGGCTGAAACGGCACTACCCGCCGCTGCTGCGCCAGGCGCTTGCCCACAAGCGCATCGTGCTGGTCGGTGCATCGCTTATGTTGTTGGCCAGCTTTGCGCTGTTCCCGTTCCTCGGCAAAGAGTTCATGCCGCAGTTGCAGGAAGGCGCGATCATGTGGCGCGTGACCTCGATCCCCTCGACCTCGCTTGCCGAGTCGATCAAGGTATCGAACCGTGTGGCGGCGATTTTCCGGCAATTTCCGGAAGTGATCACCACCCTGACCATGATCGGGCCGGCCGAAAAAGGCGAAACCTCCGATGTGAATTACATGGAGGTCTATACCGCGCTGGTACCGCAAGCGGAATGGACGTCTGGGCGGACCTTGCGGCAACTTCAAAACGCGATGCAAGAAGCGCTCGATAGCGGCATACCGACTGCCGCCGCCAGCTTCACGCAGCCCATCCAGATGCGCGTGGAGGAACTGATTTCGGGGGTACGCGCCACGCTGGTGCTCAAGCTGTACGGGCAGGATCTCGCGGAGCTCGACCGGCTTAGCAAGCAGCTGAGCCAAGCCGTTGCCAAAGTGCCAGGGGTTGCCGATCTGGCGCTTGAGGCAAACTTAGGGAAGCCGCAGATACGCGTTCGCGTCGACCGGGCGGCCCTAGCGCGCTACCGCATGAACGCCGAAGACGTGCTGGAGGTGATCCAAACGGGCCTCGGTGGCGAGCCGGTCAGTGTGTTGATTCAAGGCTCGCGCCGCTTCGACATTGCCGTGCGCTTGGATGACAGATTACGCGGCTCGGTCGAGGATTTACGTCGATTACCGATGCAAGACCACGAGGGCAGGCTGGTACCGCTGTCGGCGGTCGCCAAGATCGACGTCACCGAAGGGTATTCCTTTATCCGCCGCGAGCAATTGCAGCGATATGCCGTGGTGCAAATGGACGTACGCGAACGCGATGTCGATGGCTTCGTCAAGGAAGCCAACGCTTTGATCGCCCGCCAGGTCAGCTTGCCTCCCGGTTATTGGGTCGAATGGGGCGGTGCATTCGAGAACCAGCAGCGGGCCTTGTCACGCTTGGCGTTGATCGTGCCGCTGACCATCTTTTTCATCTTCATCCTGCTCTACACCGCGTTCAACTCCTTCAAGTACGCTGCCTTGATCCTGGCCAATGTGCCGTTCGCAACGGTTGGCGGCTTGATAGCGCTATTCATCACCAGACAGTATTTGTCGGTGCCGGCGGCCATTGGCTTTATTGCAGTGTTCGGCGTTGCCATGCTCAACGGCATTGTGCTCGTGAGCTTTCTCAATGAGCTGCAAGCCAAGGGAAGATCGGTGCGGGAAGCCGTGCTGCAAGGAACGACGCTGCGGCTGCGGCCCGTGCTGATGACAGCCAGTGTCGCGGTGCTGGGCTTGGTGCCGATGCTGCTCTCGAACGGCGTGGGCGCTGAGACCCAGCGGCCACTGGCGACCGTTGTAGTCGGAGGACTAATTAGCTCGACGTTGCTGACGTTGATCCTGCTTCCGGTGCTATACGAGTGGCTTGAGGCGCGCGCACAGCGGAGGAAACTGATTGACCATGCTGCGCGGTAGTACGGTTACCCTACGAAATGCCGATGGCGCTCTTGAGCGCGGCCGGCTGCCAACCTGAGCCTGCAAGTGCAGCTCAGCCAACTGCATCTGATCAACGACTTCAAGGCCCAGTCCTTGGCCACCGAATCGTCCCGAACCCGCACTCTCGTCTTCAACAAAAAAGGGCATGTTGGCGTGCGCCGCGTGGCCCTGGCCGTCACGCACGGTAACCACGAGGCGATAAGCACCTGCCCGCGCTGGCGCACTGAAACGGATACGTCCCTCGCCTTCCGTGCTCTGGATCGCGACTCGGATGGCCGCCGGCAACTTCTCCGGATCCCCACCCACTTCAGTCGCACGGCTTTCTGCGAATACTTGCCAGCGATACTGCAACGGATCGTTGTCGGCATCAGCCGCATCGACTTCGGCGGCGTAGACCTCACGTCGGCTCAAGCGAACGCTGGCTTCCGCCAACTTGCCTTCGATGCGCAGTGGCAAAATCGAAGGGCTGCGATTGGCCGGCCACGCGCCAATCCACACAAACTGCATCGCATCAACCGCCGCGGTCGCCTCCCCTGACGCTAGGAACATTCCGTACCAGGTCGCTGTGCGCTCCTGCTTTTGTCCCCACAGAAACACGAACGAACCCAGCCCTTGGCGCGTGTCGCTGGAGATGTTTTGCTGATAACGCTCAATCAGGCGCTCGGCCTTGCGGCTGCTAGTGTCCTCGATGGGCGCACCCCATGCGGTTTTGGCAACTTCCCAATGACCCGTCGGGCCCCATTCCGTGATGACATACGGACCGTCCCACGGGCTGGCGGCCAGCTTGTGAGCAAGGCCGCTGATGTCGCCGTAGAGTTGAATTCCGAGCAAGTCCAATGCCGGCGCGCGGGCCTTCACTTCGGCTACCACGCGCGGATCGAAACCGGCCAAGGTGGTCATCACCGGATGTCTGGGATCCTCATGCTTGATCATCTCGGCGATTGCATTCACCGCATTCCAGACGCGTGGATTGCTGGACTCGAGATTGAGTTCGTTTCCAATCACCCACAGCAACAGCGCAGGATGATCGCGATGGGCGCGCACCTGCTTGCGAATCTGTTTGAGCTGCTTCGCCACCGCGCGCTCATCGTCGTAGTCAAAGCCATGGCGCTCACGCGCCACTTCGATGCCCATGGCGACGAACAGTCCATTCGCCAGCGCGCGGTCCAACAGTGACTTGCCACGCTCGCGTTGCGTGTCGACGCGCCAGGTTCGCAAAGCGTTGCCGCCGCTTGCGGCCAGCTGTTCGAGGCTGCCGTGCTCAAGCCCAGCACCGCGGATTCGCAAGGCTTGTCCGTTCACGAGCAGGCGATACCCCTGCGCTTGCTTGATGATGCTAACGCTCGCCGTTTGACCCGCTTGCGGCCGCGGCTCCGCTATCGGCTCGCGCACCACTTCAGCAACCGCCGGCATCGCAAACGCCAGCAGCAAAAACAGCCAGCGAGCCATGACCCGAGCGCGTCGCATCAGCTGCGTTCCGCTGCCGCCGATTGGTAAAGGTGAGCGAACTTGATACCAAAAAACAGGATGAAGGCGTAGCAAGCCAGCGGCACATAGAACGACAGTTGCACGCCGCTGTGATCGGCCATGAAGCCCTGCGCGAACGGCACGATCGCGCCACCGACGATAGCCATGCACAAGATGCCCGAGCCTTGTCCCGTCTGCGCACCGAGCCGATGCAGCGCCATGCTGAAGATGGTCGGAAACATTATCGAATTGAACAGGCCAACGCCGAGGATGGCCCACATCGCGACCGCCCCCTCCGAAAGAATGCTGGTCAGGATCAGCGCGCTCGCAAACGCCGCATTGAAGGCCAGCGTCTTGCCCGGACTCACCTTGCGCATCACCGCAAAGCCGATGAAGCGCCCGACCATCGCCAAGCCCCAGTAATAGCTGACATAGGCAGCCGCATCGGTGGCCGCCAGCGCGCCAATGTTGGCCTCGCCCATGTAGCTGATCAAGAAACTACCGATGCTGACTTCAGCGCCGACGTATAGAAAGATCGCCAGCGCGCCGAGCACGAGGTTGGAATGCGAGAGGATGGAGGCGTTGCCAGCACCCTGCGCGATGCCACTACTTTCTTCAGCGTGGGTCACCTTCGGCAAGCGCGCCAACGCGAAAAACACAGCAAGCAAGAGCAGAGCTCCGGCCAGAACTAGGTACGGCCCCTGCACCGCTGCTGCTTCTTGAGCACGATGTGCAGCCAGTTCTTGCGCTGTCATCTGCGCGAGTTCGGCCGTGCTGACCACCGCCACACCCGCCAGGATCAGCATGCCGCCAAACAACGGGCCCACCGTCGTACCCAGCGAATTGAATGCTTGCGTCAAGGTGAGGCGACTGGATGCGGTCTGGGCCGGCCCCAGCACAGCAACGAAAGGGTTCGCCGCCACCTGCAAGATGGTGATTCCAGAGGCCAGCACAAAAAAGGCCGCCAGAAACACCGCGTAACTGGTTTCAGCGGCAGGATAGAACAGTCCGCAACCGAGTGCCGCGACCAACAGCCCGATCACCGCGCCGCGTTGATAGCCTACCCGCTTGATCAAGGCCCCCGCCGGCAAGGAGACGATGAAGTAAGCCCCGAAGAAGCAGAACTGCACCAGCATCGCCTGCGTATAGCTGAGGGTGTAAACCGACTTCAGGTGCGGAATCAGCACGTCATTCAGCGAGGTCAGCAGCCCCCACATGAAAAACAGCAAGGTAAGGATGACCAACGAGCGAGTGTGGTTGACCTCTTCGCCAACATGGATTGCCGACATGGGGCTGGATGCGATTGGTGTCATGCGGTGTTCCCCTCAGAACGGTGCGTGGTGTGTGGTTAGCGCGCGCTTCTACAGCCGCCGCGCCGCGCTGGCGCCGTCATTCTGAGCCAACTGCCAAGCCATTGATAGCGCTGTCATACATCCACGAAAGCGCGCCTGTAGACGACCAATGACTCCCAATTCGCATTCCTGACGACTGGCAGCCCCGCGTAGGCGGGGATCCAACGCCCTTAGGGACTGCAGTCGAAACCCGATCCACTCGATTCCCGCCTTACTCGCGCTTCGCGCTCGCCCTACTGGCCAGCTTCGCCGTTCGCTCGTTACGCTCACAGTTGCGGGAAAGACGATTCGGGTCCCTGGGCCCAAGTCAGTGCCATTGGCTCAAGACTCCGCATACTCGCCGGGTCTTGCCGTCGCGACGAGACACCACCAGCATGGGCATCCCTGATTGCTCGCGGACCACCTAATGCTTAGCCGATTTTGTCGCAGCCGTATTCCTCGCATCCGTTTTTCCCGATCCGCAGCACTGATCTTGCTGATCGTCTCGCTGGGCTTCCTCGTCGCTTGCGGCAATGACGCCGCCGAGCAGGCAGCTGCGACCGACGCGAAGGCAAAGTCCGACGCTGCTGCTGCCGCCTTTCTGGTTTCCATCGACGCGGCAGAGGCCGACGGCCGACCCGACCTGGCGCGCGCCTATGCCGAAGACCTGTTAACCAAGCATCCGACTTCGGCCGCCGCCGCGACCATCGCGCCGCGTATCGATGCGCTGCGTAAGGCGGCCGATCTGGAGATCGAGCAACGTCGCCTGCGCGCGCTATGGACCTACCACGATGTCGAAGACAGCGAGGCGCCCGGCCGGGTCCGTACCGCGTTCTTGTATGCCACTGAGACTGTGGCAGGCGAAGCCAAGCTGCGACTTGTGTTGCGCCGCCATCATTCGTGGGGACAGTCGGCCTACCTGTTGATCACCGAGGGCGATTTTGCCTGCCAAGGCAAATGCGAGTTGCAGATGAGTCCGGATGGCGCTGAGCCCAAATCAGTGCAGATCAGCCGCGCCGAAGGCAATGTGCCACCGGCGGTCTTCATCGAAGGCGACGTCGATTTTCTGGTGCAGATGCAGAAAGCCAAGCAGCTCGAATTGACGATCAAACTGGCGCCTTCTCGCGAGACAAAATTCGCGTTCGAAGTGGCGGGGTTCGACCTCGAAAAGCTGGGGCCAGAAGTCAGCGGATCGTTACCGGCAGCGGGTGGCAGTCGATGATGGCGAATTTCAGCTGGGCACCATGTACGTCCGGTTTGTAGTTGGCGGAGACGATCAAGACCATCGTGCGCTCACGGGTCTCATAACCGAGGCGCGCCTGTTGCGTGACCGAGGCGCGCTCGCCACACACGAAGCCGAGCTACTCGAATCAACCTATGCTTGGCTCAATGACAATCTTCCCTGCCCACCGTTCTCAACCGCTGGTTGGTCCCGTGAGGCGGTGACGTGGTTCAAAGACACCGCCACGGAGTCTATTCGTCAAATGCGCGATTTGACGGTCTTGCTTGAGTCGCACGGCCTTTTGGTGCGCATGCTTCGTTCGGGTAATCCCGGCAAAATTCTCTACGAAGACCCATACCAAATCGTCGTAGAAGAGTGGCGGAGGTTGTGAACTCACTGCATCCGGTCGCGGGTCTCCGAACCGCAATGCAATCTTCAACGCCTTGTCTTGCTAAAGCATTGGCACGGGCGCTGGTGACGCTCCGGCAAAGCAGCGGGGCTTGCGGCAGCGATAGGCTAGCGTGCGTGTCATAGAGGCCGACTTTCATTGACCTTGCACGACCGACGTGGTACTCCCGTAACGCCTTTCTAACGAACTGGAACCCACTCTATGATCCGTGACCTTGCTTCGTTCCGCCGCGCGCCGCGCCACCGCCTTGCCTTGGCTGTTCTGGTCGCACTTGCCACTGCGCCTGCATGGGCGCAATCGACGCCTGATGAGGACGACGAAGCAAGCACGCTGGATGTGGTCGTGGTCACCGGCACCAAGGTGTCGGATCGCACCGTCGCCGAGTCAACCGCGCCCATTGACGTCATCACGCCCGAAGTGCTGCAAGCAACCGGCACACCCGATCTGGCCACGGCGCTGTCGCGTGCGCTGCCGTCACTCAACTTCCCGCGCTTGGCGATTTCCGATGGCTCGGACGCGGTGCGCCCGGCGCAATTGCGCGGTTTATCACCGGACCACGTGCTGGTCCTGGTCAATGGCAAGCGTTATCACACCGGCGCCTTGGTCAATGTCAACGGTACCCAAGGCCGCAGTTCGTCGCCGGTTGATCTCAACACGATTCCCGTTTCAGCGATTGAACGGGTCGAAGTGCTGCGCGACGGCGCGTCGGCCCAATACGGCTCGGATGCTATCGCTGGCGTCATCAACATCGTGCTCAAGGGCAGCAATCGTGGCGGCAACATCAGTGCCCGCTATGGTCGATACAGTGCCGGTGACGGTGCCCAATCGGACGCCCTCGGCGATGCCGGGTTTGCCCTCGGTGGCGATGGCTTCATACATCTGGCGGCGCAGGTAGGGACGCAGGATCAAACCAACCGCGCACGCCCCTTCATCGGCACGCCGACCGCCACTTCGGCGCCGCTCGGTCGGGTGGTGCAGCGGCAAGGCGATCCGGAGGTTGACAGCTACTCGCTTACTTACAACGCCGAACTGCCAGTGAGCGATCCGTTGACTCTGTATTCGAACTTCATCCACACCCGTCGCGACACCTTGTCGAATGGTTTTTATCGGCCAGCCGGCGATGCCCGCAATATTCGGGAGATCTATCCGAATGGCTTTCTGCCGCAGATCAACAACGACTCCACTGACTACAGTTTTGTGGGCGGGCTGCGCTACACGGTGAGCGACACCACCGAGATTGATTTCAGCTACACCTACGGCTCAAACGAGCTCACCTTCGACATCCTGAATACGCTCAACCGCAGTCTGGGCCCGACTTCGCCGCGACAGTTCTACGCAGGCAAATTGGAAGTTGACCAAGGTGTATTCAATATCGACGCCACCACCTTGCTGGGCATTGGGTTGGATTACCCGGCGACGCTCTCTTATGGCGTGGAGTGGCGAGAAGACGAGTTCCAGCAATCGCCTGGTGAGCCGCTGTCGTACGCGCTGGGCACTTTCGCCAACATTCCCGGCGCGCAGGTGTTTTCTGGTTTCCGACCCTCCGATAGCGGCACCTTCGACCGCGACAATTTATCGTTGTACGTCGGCTTGGAAGCCGAGTTCACCGAGAAACTCACCGCCGGCATCGCTGCGCGATATGAGGATTACAGCGATTTCGGCACCACCACGTCTGGCAAGTTGACCTCGCGCTACGCGTTCACGGATGCAGTGGCCTTGCGTGGCACCGTATCGACGGGATTCCGCGCGCCCTCATTGCAGCAGCAGTTCTTCCAGTCCACCGCGACCAATTTCATCGTCACCCCGCAGGGCAACCTGCCGTTCGACATCGTCACCTTCCGGGTCAACAGTCCGGCCGGCATCGCCTTGGGTGCCGAACCGCTGCGACCCGAAGAGTCGACCAATTACAGCCTAGGCTTGGTCCTGCAACCGGCCGATGCGCTTTACATCACCATCGATGCTTATCGGATCGAGCTAGACGACCGCATCACCTTGTCGGAAAACTTGACCAGTGCGGCGGTGCGCAATTTCTTGAACGCCAATGGCTTTCCCGGCGTCGGTGGCGGCCGCTATTTCACCAATGCAATCGACACCACCACCGATGGTGTGGATTTGGTCGGCACTTACCGGTGGGGGCTTGACGCGGGCAATTTCGACTTGACCGTCGGCTATAACCACACATCGACCGACATCGAACGTGTCGCTCCCAATCCCGCTGCACTCGCGGTGATCGATCCCAACGCGCTGCGTTTTGGCCGAGTTGAAATCGGGCGCTTTGAGGTCGGCGCACCCAAAGACAAGGTATTGCTGGGCGGCTTGTGGCAAACCGGCGATCTGAAATTCATGCTGAATGCCACCCGCTACGGCGAAATCACCATTCGCAATGCTGCGGCAGTGCAAGACCAGACCTTTGGTGCCAAGTGGACCGTTGATGTGGCGGCGACGCTGACCCGTGAAAACTGGAACTTCACCCTCGGCAGCGACAACGTCACCAACGAGTATCCCGACGAGAACATTTTCGCGAACTCGACCAGCGGTCAATTTGCCTACGCGAGCAGCGCGGCACCGTTTGGGTTCAATGGCGCGTTTGTGTATGCGAAGGTTGGATATAGCTTTTAATTGGCAATGGTTAAAAAACTGCAAGTGCGGCATGCCTAGGTAGGTCGCGCGCGTCCAACGGCGCGGCCTATGCCTTGGTAGAGCCGACAGAGCGAAGCGAAGGCGCGCGCAATGCGCCAACTTGCTCGGCTGCTTTGGCTTGGCGGTAAGCGGAGCAAGCTCCGCTCTAAAAAAGCTTTTTGCGGCTTCAAACCATTCCGTGCATCAACGCGCTGCGGTTGGAAGGAAACCTCGCTCCAACCGGTCCAAAGCCTCATCGCCGAGCTTCGCCAAATCCGCCTTAGCGTTGCTGGCAAACCAATGCCGCATGGTGGCGCGGATGACGCCGATGGCGGCGCCAGCCAGCACGCGGGAATGCAGTTCGGGATCGTCAACGCCCACCGCGCGTTCGCGAAACAGCTGCGCCATGGCCAGTTCCCAATCGCGGTCGATTTCATTCTCGCGGGCGAGTAGCGCTGGCACCGTCTGGATCAACCGCTGCTGCGCCAACAACGACTCACGGTGCTGCTGATATTCCTTGGCAAACAGATGCGCGATCCGGCGCAGGCTACCCACTGGGCTCTCCGTGGTGGGTGCGCCGCTGAGCAATTCCACGAAGCGCGCCAAGCGCTCCTCGCGATGCGGAAACGCCAGCGATTCTTTGTCAGCGAAATAGCGGAAGAAGGTCCGACGGCCCACGCCGACTTCAACGCAGACCTCCTCGATCGTGGTCGCCTCATAGCCAGCCGCGTGAAAACGGCGGTTGGCGGCGACCAATAGCGCGCGTCGGGTGGCGCTCTTTTTGCGCTCACGCAAAGACGTCGGCGGCGAAGGCAAAGTTGAGGGCATTGGATTTTTCATGCCGGCAAGGATATAACTGCGCTCCGCAAAAAAGTGACACTCAGTGCCATATTCTGCCGCCAGCCCCGCGCTTTCACCGCAGTCCGATGCCTTGTACTGGTGTCCTGGAACGTCTCAACCGGCGTTTGGGGGCAGCGCGCTCAAAGCAGCGATTGCGCAGATTCGCAGCAGCGCCCAGGTCATTCGCGATGATCGTGATGGACGGATTGGGCTGGGACTCGGCGGCTCGCTCAGCGTGCAGCGCGGAGCCGACGCGTGGCCACTGCACGCCAGCCTGCCACCGCTGTATCCGGAGTGGCTGGGCGACCGTGGCTTCACTGAAGCGCATGGTCTGCGCTTTCCCTATGTCGGCGGCGCAATGGCCAATGGCATCGCCACCACCCGCATGGTTGCGGAGCTGGCCAAATCGGGTTGCTTGGGATTTTTTGGCGCCGCTGGCCTCTCCAAGAGCCGCGTCGAAGCCGCCATTACCGAATTGCAGAGAGATCTGGATCCAGGCGGCCTGCCATGGGGCGTCAACCTGATTCACAGCCCGGCTGAACCGGCGCATGAAGAAGCGATCGCCGAACTTCTGATCGCGCGCGGTGTGCGCTGCGTCGAAGCCTCGGCTTACATGGCGCTGACGCCAGCCATTGTTCGCTACGCGGCCGCGGGACTGCGACGCGATCCATCGGGTGCGATCGTTCGCCGTCATCGCGTGCTGGCCAAGGTCTCCCGCGAGGAAGTCGCGCGACGCTTTCTGGAGCCCATGCCCAAGGCACTGCTGTCGGCACTCCTCGCGCGCGGCCAATTGAGTGCGCAGGAAGTCGAACTCGCGGCA
>JANNWF010000375.1:0-4116 GCA_031408455.1 Pseudoxanthomonas sp.
CGAACCAACCGAGGGTGATCTCGCGGTAGTTGGAAGACACCGTGGCATCGCTCGCCGAGATGTCGATGCCCGAACTGGAGCGCGCATGCAGCCACACCGGCGAGAAAACCAGCAAGGCAAACAGCAACGCAAAGAAGGCACCAAGGGCAACGATTGAGCGTCGATGCCCATGGCGATGGAGCAGAGATCGGAAGCGATGCATTTGGTAGGGGTCTTCTTGGGGCACGGTTGCGATGGGAGTGCGCGCCAAGCCGCGCATAACGAGGTCACTCGCTAGGAGAGGCGACTCGTCAGGAGCAATGCCGACGACTTCCAGCGCCGGATCCGACGCGGGCATCGCTTGGGTGCGCGCTCAGCGCGCTTTCTTGGGGCGACCGGTCTGCAATGGTCGCAATGTGGCTAGCGCGGCGCGCAGCTGCCCTTCGTCCAGCGCGGCCAACAGCTGCAGCCCCGCGCGGAGCAACTCGCTCTTCTTGGTCGGTCGCTTGAACTCGAGCGCGCGCGACTTGAGCTTGGCAATCAGGTCGAAATCGTCGCGCGGCATCGTAAAACTGTCGCGTACGAGCTTCACTCGCTCAATTGCCACCGCCGACAACTTAGGCGCGTCGCCGCTGTCGACTACCGGAATGACCTTTGCCGGGCGCTTGTCCTTCGCGGTGTTTCCGGGCGTGGAGACGCGGGCTAACTGCTTGCTGGGCTTGGATTTCTTTGCCGAGTGCGTCTTGGCGGAATCTTTCATTTGGACACCAATAATTAAGGTATAAACAGTTTATACCGTTAACTATCGAAGTGAAAGTGGCGGTCATTCAGCTGCCGCGGGCACCACCCTAAAAGGCTCGGCGGGAGTCTCTGGCGGGATGGTCCAGCGGCGGTTGTGAGTTGCTGCCGTCGCTCACACAAGACTGAACCTGCCAACACAAATGGCCGCAGCATGTAACCAATTGCCTAGTCGCACGAATACTCATGTTGCGGATCGGTGGCGCTCGCAGGTATCGGGCATCGCTGGAGCACCGCATTTACGTGCACCGAGCCCAAGGCGGACACATCATGGCAACCATTCTCGCGTTCGCGCGAGCCGTCGACACCCGCAAGGCCGGGTCGGAGCCTATGCAAGACATCGTCAACGATGCGAGCGACGGGCACGACGGCGATGCCGACTGGGGCCAACTTATGCTCGCGGCCCAGGATGGTGATCGGGCCGCCTATCACCGACTTTTGCGAGCACTGACGCCTTACTTGCGGGCGATTACACGCCGTCATTTGGGCCGCGGTGAAGACAGTGAGGATGCCGTGCAAGACATCCTCATGATCCTGCATGGCATACGCCATACGTATGAACGTGGCCGTCCGTTCAAGCCTTGGCTGAGCACCATTGCCAGCCGCCGCTGCATCGACCTGCTGAGACGGCGCACGCACCGCTTGCGGCATGAGACGGGCGGAGGCAGCGATCTCGATGACGCGACGTCGCGGGAGCTAGCAACAGATGAGCTTCGCCAAGCGACGCCCAGCCCATTTGACGCCGCTTCCAACGCGCACGACGCAGGCAACTTGCGCGAAGCCATAGAGACCTTACCGCCGCGACAACGCGATGCCATCCAACTGCTGCGCTTGAGCGAACTCTCCCTGATCGAAGCCGCCGCGCAAAGCGATCAAAGCATCGGTTCACTCAAAGTCGCCTGCCACCGCGCGCTGAAAGCGCTGCGCAACATGCTAATTAAAGAGGAGCACTTTCATGACTGAGGAATCGTCCTCTCCGGATCTGTCCACCGAGCGCCTGATCGAACAGCTCGCTTCGCGCGCGCAACCGGTCACCCGCCTCGGGTCACCGCTGCGCCGCACCTTGCAGTGGTTGGCCTTGGCCTCGCTGATGGTAGCCGCCGTCGTCATCTATCACGGCTTGGAACCGAGCTGGCTGGGGCGCCTCGCCAAACCCGATGTGGCGATGGAGTGGCTGGGCAGTCTGCTGACCGGCGCGCTGGCGGCATTTGCCTTGTTTCAAATCAGCGTGCCAGGCCGCTCACCCTCGTGGGCGTGGCTGCCCTTACCCGCCGCAGTGCTTTGGCTATCCGGCATCGGCGCGGGTTGCATCGGTGACCTGCTGCGTTTGGGCGGCGGTACATGGGTGATGGAAAGCGGTAGTTGGGAATGCGCATGGGCGATCACCTTCACCAGCGTGCCGCTCGGCATCGTGCTTTTGTTGCTGGTGCGCCACGCCGGCGTGGTCAGGCCGGCACCCGCCGCCATGCTCGCTGCGTTGAGCGCTGCTGCGTTGTCGGCGGCCGGCGTGAGCATGTTCCACCACGGCGAGGCGGCCTTGATGGTGCTGCTGTGGCATGTCGGTGCGGTGGCTCTGTTGGCAGCCGCGAGCGGGTTGTTGGGTGGTCAGTTATTTGGCTGGATTGGCTATGCGCGTCGCTGATGCGGCTCGCCACTCCGCGCATGGTTGAGCTGACGCTATTCGACGTCACAGTCACCGATGAAGACTCGGCTCGGGCGGACTGGAAGACGCGCAAAGCATCGCCTCGGCGATACGCCTGCGGTGTTTGCTGCAATGAATCGATGCTTTTCAAGCTGTGCAATTGACTAGGGGAATGAAGATGGGGATTTTGAGTTTTCGCAGTTTGCTTGGACATTGGGAATGGTTGACCTCGCACCTGCGCGGTGCCGGCGAGGTGATTCCGCCCTTGGCGATGCGCGCGATCATGGGCTGGGAATTTTGGGAGTCCGGGTTGGAGAAGTTGCACGGCGAGAACTGGTTCGCTGGCATCCAAGAGAACTTTCCGTTTCCGTTCAACATCATTCCAGCGGATCTGTCTTGGGCGATGGCGACGTGGTCGGAGTTGATCGGCGCGGTCTTGCTGTGGCTAGGGTTGGCGACCCGCTTCAGTGCTTTTTCATTGCTGATGGTGACCTTTGTCGCGACCGCCGCCGTGCATTGGCCAGACATGTGGAGCATGTGGTCGGATCTGTTGAAAGGCTATGCGATCACCGACCATGGCTTCGGTAACTTCAAGCTACCGTTGCTGTTCACGCTGATGCTGCTGCCGCTGATTTTCAACGGTGCTGGCAAGCTCTCGCTGGACCATGGTTTGACGCTGCTGCTGAAGGTCGACACCACCCGTAAACCGATGACCGATGCGTACTCGTGGGCTTTGAGCGCGTTCGTGTTGGGGCTGCCGTGCACCATGCTGCTGCCGAAGACTGGCATCGCCTTGTTGCTGTTTGGGGCGGCGTGCTTTGCCTATGCGACCTGGGTGGCACGGCGAAGCGCGCAGACCTGAGCATGCAGCCATGAGCGAGTCGGCCAGCCACAAACCCCGAATCGTCATCGTTGGCGGCGGATTTGCAGGCGTGCAATGCGCCCGCCTGCTGCAAAAGCGCAGTCGTGGCCGCTTCGAAGTCGTGCTGTTCGCGCGCGACAATCACATGGTGTTTCAGCCGTTGTTGCCAGACGTAGCCGGATCGAGCTTGAATCCGCGCGCCATTGCACCGCCATTGCGCTTGCTGTTGCCGGGCGTGGTGTTTCGCAATGAAGAGGTGCAGGCCATCGATGCCACCCATGGCCAGCTGAGTTTCGAAGGTCACGATGGCAATACCGCAACGTTTGCCTACGATCACCTCGTGTTGGCATGCGGCAATGTGGTGAATTTGAGCTTGTTGCCGGGCATGGCCGACCATGCTTGGCCGCTCAAGACCATCGGCGATGCGATTGCCATCCGTGCGCAAGTGATGCGGCAACTGGAGCGTGCCGATGCTGCTCCCGATGCCGTTACGCGCCGCCGCTATCTCACCATCATTGTCGTTGGTGGTGGTTTTTCTGGCGTCGAAATGGCCGGCGAGCTCAACGATCTGCTGCGCTCGCTGTTGCCCTACTATCCGAACGTAAGCGCCGACGATGTCAACGTGACGCTGCTGCACAGTCAAGACGAGATCCTGCCCGAAGTCAGTCCCAGCCTGCGCCGCTTCGCGCAAGCAAAAATGCCGATGCACGGCGTCCGCCTGGTGATGGGTAAACGCGCAGCGGAAGTGACCAAACACGGCGTCCTGCTGGCCGACGGTAGTCGCATCGAAGGCAGCACGGTGATCTGCACCATCGGCACCGCGCCGAACCCGTTG
>JANNWF010000376.1:0-8414 GCA_031408455.1 Pseudoxanthomonas sp.
CGCGCGTCACCCACCCCTCCACCACCGCCCACGAACCGCGGCTGGCACCGTAGGCCGATCCCACGCCCCAGATGGCGGTAAACACGCTGCGCTCCACGCCGAAGCTTGTCTCGATGCCTGCCATCACTGCCTGCCATTCGCTCAGCAGGGCCCGACCCTGCTCCACTCGCTGCCGATCCACTGCCCGTGGCACATAGTCCCACCAAGCATCCACCACCTCGGCCTGCTGCGCGCGGCTGCTGACCACGCGTTCGAGTAGCTGCGCATCGGCCGTCAACCGGTCGAAGTCGGCCCGGCTGACGTCGTTCTTTGGCGCCTGCGCGCGCAGTTTGGCGAGGCAGGCAGGGGATCGGCGGCGCTCGTGCCGTTGGTGGTGATACGGCCGAGGCCAATTAGCAGGGCTGGGGCGAGGCGCATGGTTATGTCGTTGACTCGATCGTTTGGCGGCCTCGACGAACGGTAGCAGAGGACAGTGAAACGCCTCTGTGCGGCGGCGGCAGCTTTCGTGGAATTCCCGGAGCGTGGCGAATCGGGATCCGCACTTCAAATCGGATAGCTTGCTCCCCCTTTTTAGGGGTCGCTCTCCCGGGTTATGCAATCGTCCAGCATCAAGCTTCTCGCGCGAACCGCGCTGTCGCAGTGCCTGCGCAATCGTCGGTGGAACTGCTCAACCACTTGATCAGTCACAAGGCAACTTCAGCTCGCCCGCCAGTTTGCGTGAACGAACGACCGCTTTGTGCTGGCGCGAGGCGATTTCGACAGGCCGAAATGGGTCGACGGCTGCCGGCCGGGAAGGGCATTCCCGGCGCAGGCGGGAACCGCTTAGTTGCCGGACCTTAGTGATCGCGAGAGTCTTCCGCTTTGGCCCCGGGCCGAGCAGCACCCAGCGCTTTGGCGCGGCATAGGTGATGGGTTATGCGGCAAAGCCTGCCTGTACCTGAGGCTTGGCCATAATTGGCGAACAGCACATTCGGTGCTAACCCATTGCCCTTAGGAGGATTTCTTGTCGATTCATCGATTCCAGAAACAGGCTGAGCTACAATGTAGCCCACCGCTAGGAGAGAAAGAGATGGCCGCCAATGCTGTTGTCCGCGCCCGCATCGATGAAACGATCAAGGATGAAGCCACCGTAGTGTTGGCTTCGATTGGCCTTACCGTGTCCGATGCGTTTCGGCTCATGTTGACCCGTGTCGCTCGGGATAAAGCGCTGCCGTTCGAGCCGCTGATCCCGAACGAAACCACGATCGCCGCCATGCGCGAGGCTCGGGCCGGCAATCTGCCGCGCGTGAACACCGTCGATGAGCTGCTGGCCGAACTCAATGCGGACGATTGAGTGGACGAGCCAGTTCAAGCGTGATTACAAACGCGAGCAGAAAGGCCAACATCGGGCCGTGCTCGATGCGCTACTGCATGATGCCGTTCCGCTACTGGCCGCCGACCAGCCGTTGCCGGATCGCTGCCGTGACCACGCGCTGACCGGCGACTGGAAGGATCACCGGGACTGCCACCTCAAGCCCGACCTGGTGCTGATTTACCACAAGCCGGACGACGCTACGTTGCGCCTCGTTCGCATGGGTTCGCACAGCGAGCTTGGGCTATAGACATCTGGTGCCGGGGCGTTCCTTGTAGAGACGCTGCTCGTTCGGCGAGAGCCTTCAGCGCACCGTCCGAAATGGCCACTGCCGGCTAGAAGCGGCGCTTCATCCCTTGCGCCCAGCTTTTCGACGTGGGCAAGAATGGTCTGGATGGAGTGCGAGGCTCGGTGGCGACGAGCCACACCGCTGCAGTGCAGGCGCTCACGTCGAAACCGAGCACGCGCTTGGGAGTCGTTGTTCGCCTTTATATCAGCCGGGGCTACACCGATGGCAGGCCGTCCGCCGCCCCCAATGGGGTCAGCTGCGAATGACCGCTGTCTCTTTTTTAGCGATGTATTTGAGTGACTCTTGTGGGTCGGCAGCAGCCGCTGCTCTCAAACGAGCGGCGTATCGCGTAATCCGCGGCCCCGGAAAGCCCTACTGGGAATCGAACGCCGCGGTCGGCTGTAGCGCTTCCTGCATACGGTCGAGGTACTGCACTTCGCGCTGCAGGTAGGCGGCAAACTCTGGACTGCTGCGCAGGCCTTGCAACCACGGATTTTCCTGAGGGCGCCAGCCGTCGACCAGCAGGCTGGGATGTACGCCGGCTTCCTGCAATTGCAGCAGGCGACTGAGCGCCTGCGCAGTTCTGCCCTGCAAGGCGAGAATCTCCACCTCTTGAAGCAGCGCGCCATCGGCACCGCGCAATGGCAGGCTGCGTACGAACTGCAGCGCGCGTTCGAGTGCTGCTTCGGATTGCGCAGCCATCGGCCCTTGCCGATGCAGCGCGGCGAGCGAGATCAGCGCACGCAGGTTGCGCCGGGTTGGCGCACTGTCGAGGCCATTCGGCTGCAGCACTGCAGTCAGCCATTCGGTGGCGCGTGCACCATCACCGAGTTGCAATGCCAGATGTGCCGCGAGTGTGCGCATGCTGCGATCGTCGCGGACAGCAGCGAAAAACCATTCCGCAGCGGCAGGCAGACGGCCTTGCTGCCAGGCAAGCAAGGCTTGGGCGCGCGCGATCTGAGCATCCTTGACCTGCCATTCGTCGCTGCGTGCGAGCCAACTGGATGCCTGCTCGAACATGCCCAGTTCGACCAGCATGATCGCCGGAAACGCCAGCGTGCGCGACGAGCGCGGGTCATTGCGGTGGGCCTGGCGGAACGCCTTCAGGGCTTTCAGCGGGTCGTTCTGGATCATCCAGTGGAAGCGGCCGAGACCGGTGTAGCCAAACGAGGCGGTCGGTGCGAGCTTGCCGCTGCGCGTGTAGGTACGTTCGGCCGCCGCATAGTCACCAAGCTGAACGTATAGTTCGGCCAAGTTGTAGTGGTGCTGAGCCGAGAGCGGGTCAAGCTCAGCGGTGCGCTGCAACAGCGGAAGCTCTTCGGCTTCCCGCCCACCCTGTTCCCACAGCACGTAGTCGAGCAGGCCGAGTGCGACGGTGTGGTTGGGATCGGCTTCGAGCGTGGCACGGAGCGCTGACTCAGCACCCGACAGATCGCCCTGCAGTTGGCTCAAGGAGCCCTCGGCGAGCAGGGTTTCGGGATCATCCGGGGCCAGCCGTTGGGCATCGGCCAGCCACTGACTGGCTTCGCGAATCGCCTCTTCACGATCAAGCACACCGCGCTGCTGCTGCACGATCACGCTGCGTGCGGCGGTGGCATAGGCGCGGGCAAACCCCGGATCAATCTTCACGGCTAGGCGCAATAGATCAAGTTCCTTCCGGTGTCCTTCGACACTCCCGTCGCGCGCAGCCTGGCGCGATTGCAGATAGGCTTCAAAGGCAGCCGGTTTGGTGGTGGGCTGCGCGGCTGCCAGCTCGGCCAGGGTGGAAGGCTCTTGGCGGAACAGCGATTCAGCGATGGCCGAGGCCACTGCCTTCTGCGCCGCAAGTACATTGTTTGCCGGGTGCTCGAAGTTACGCGCCCAGACCTGGAAGCCGGTCTCGGTTTCGACCAGTTGCGCATTGATCCGCAGGAGCGCGCCGTCGACCCGCACGCTGCCCTCGACCAGATGGCGCACGCCAAGCTGGCTGCCGACATCGCGCACATCCAGCGCATCGCCGCGAAAGCGGAACGCCGAACTCCTGGCAGCCACGCGCAGCTCGGGCAAGCGCGACAAGGCAGTAATCAGCTCTTCGCTCAGGCCTTCAGCAATCCAGGTCTGATCGCCGGACTGGCTGAGATCGCGGAATGGCAGCACCGCGAGCGACTGCGCAGTGTTGGGGGAGGGCGTGGTGGCCGGATCCAGCGTCACCGCAGCAGGCTGCATGATGTCCGGCCCGCCCAGCATCCATCACGCGCAGAGCACGAGCAAACATGCGACGAGCGCTGCTGCACCAAGCTGCTTGAGCATGTTGGCCACGACGGGACGCTGCATCTCCACGGTAGGATGCTCGGTCAACGGGCGATCAATACCGGAAGGAAATCCCATCGAACGCAGGCGTTCGGTGGGGCTGCCTGGCGATTCGGCCGACCATTGCTTGGGCTCGCTCAGCAGGCGGCTGCCGAGATCTTTCAGCATCTGGTCGACATCGAGGTAGCGATGCTCGGCGCGCTTGGCCAAGCTGCGATCGATCACCGGCTGCAGATAGGACAGACGCTCGGGAAGCCGGGGAACCGGGCGGGTGAGGTGGCCGAGAAACTGGTCCTGGCTTCCGCCGCCGGCGAACGGGGTTTCGCCGACCAGCAGTTCGAAGAACATGGCGCCGAGGCTATACAAGTCGCTGCGTGCGTCGACCCGCTTGCCTTCAATCTGCTCCGGGGACATATAGGCCGGGGTGCCGAGCAGAATGCCCTGCTCGGTGATCCGCCCGCCCTCGGCATCATGTCGTTGGGCGATGCCGAAATCGGTCAGCACCGGCGTTGAATCATCCCGAAGCAGGACGTTGTCGGGCTTGACGTCGCGATGCACGATGCCGTGCGCATGTGCTGCCGAGAGCGCCGAGCCGACCCGGGCGATAATCGACAATGCATCTTCGATGCGTAGCCCGCGTGCCAAGCGCTCGGTCAGCGAACCGGCCGGAAGATACTCCATCGCCATGCAGCACAGGCCCTGCTCAGCGGTCACATCGTGCACGGTCACCACATTCGGGTGATGCACTTCCGCCAGCGCTTGGGCTTCGCGCAGGAAGCGCTGCTGCTCGCTCGCGGAGCACATGGTGCGTAAATCGAGCACCTTCAGCGCGACCACCCGGCCAAGCGAAAGCTGGGTCGCGAGGTACACCGCCGCCATGCCACCGCGCCCGAGCAATCGCTCGATCCGGTAACCGGGAAGAGTGGGTTGATCGCTCACGCCGAGGCTCGCAGACTTTGCCGCGCCGAGTATACGAGAGGGGGCGATCCCAAAACCCGTATGACTTGCCGCAGTTCACGCTCAGGGGCCGGTCGCGAGCCAGCCGACTCGGCGACGGTCGTCGTCTCCGTAATGGCACAAGCGTCGGTTTGGCTAGGGGTTGGCCGTAGTGGGGGCGTCATCGCAGAGCGTTCGCCTTGATCTCAGCCGGGGGCTGCATCGATCACAGGCTGTTTGCCGCGCCCAATGGGCACGCGTGCGAAAGACCGCTCTCTCGTTTTGCGCGACGCGTTCGAATGTCTCAAACGGGTCGGGTAGCGCCCCTCGCATGCTGACTCTTGATTAGGTCAGCCTCCACGAAAGCCGGGGCGATTCATGGCGCTTACCGTTTCCGCTCCTTTCGTAACCTCTTGGAGCAGTGCCTGCTCGTCGACGAGTAGCGTGGTGATGCGCCCCTCGTCCGACGCGCACGAAGGGAACTCGGAACACCACGCTTCAGTCGTTCTCGCTGGCAGAATGTCTTGGCTCGAATGCTTCGGAGAATGCTGTGCCAATTCTGAAGACCCCAGAGGCAGGTGCAAAGGTCGGCGCCAAGATCGACTACGTCGTCAAGCGGCTCGCGGAGGCTCTGAAACCGGCGGGCTTTGGCCGTCGCTCACGGGTTCTTTTTCGGGAACGGGGAAAAGGCTCGCACCGCTGCGTGCAGTTGATCGGGTTTCAGGCCGACAAGTGGAACGAGGGCAATCGGGGCAAGTTCACGATCAACCTCGGCGTGTGTTGCCCCGCGCTGCTCGACATGCAGAAGGACCTTCCTGGTCTCGAGTGGATCGGGCAGCAAGTCAACCCGTACGACATCGCGTTCGGCCCGGGTGGATTCGAAGGTCGATTGGGTGACGCGCTGGAGGGCGAGCAATCCCCGACATGGCCGGAGGCATTGAAGCCCCGAGAGGATTTCTGGGCAGAGATCGACGCCAAGACAGACTTGGTCGACCTGTCCGCTCGCATTAACTCTGCGGTCCGCGATCTGGCATTGCCTTGGCTGGAGCAGCGCAGCGTGTTGTCGGCTTTCGGGCACATCGATGCCAAGGGCTTTCGCGGCCCCAGCCCTCGTGAGCAGATGCTGGCTGCGATCCTGGATGGAAACATTGAATTGGCGCAGGAGCGCCTGCATGGGTCCCCACCCCATAGGCATGCCAGCGACGTCACTCAGTTCAATGCCGTGCTAGCTCTGGTTCGACAGCACGGCGTGGACACGGGCGATGTCGCATGGGCGGATCCATCGCCCGACCCCATGCGACAAAAGCGCGTGGAGAAAGTCCATGCACTCAAGTCGAAGCACGCTGCAGCCGCCGAAGCGTTTCTCGAACAGGGACTCACGCTCGCGGGCCGTGAGGACAGTTTTCTCGACGCCTGGGTCCACCAGGATGCCACCGACCAGTTCGCCGACTCGCTTCGGAGCTTCAATCTTTGGGAGGCTATCAGCGAGGCGAGCCTTGCCCAACGGCGCGCGCTGCTGAATCGTCTGCTGATGCGCATGCCGGAACCGGGCCCCACAGTGCAGAGCACCATCGCCAACGTGTGGGCGACCTACGAAAACTACCACGTGAGTGCGTGGAGCAAGCTGGCTGACGCACTGCTCGACGGCGACGAGGAGCCATGCAATGCGGCCGATGCCGCCGCGCTGTTGGACGCATTGGCTGCGGCGGCCCCGTTGGTCATCGATGGGATGATGAATGACGAGTTCAAAGCGCCGGTCGCGAACGCCATCAAGTGGATGGATAAGTACTGCTCGAGCAGAGATCGATTTGCGGCGAAAGCCTCCATGCAAAACCTGTTGGACTCGATCACCGCGGCGACCATTGCCCGAAGCCGCGCGCGCATGTCCGAAATGCCTTCGAGGGAACTGCTCGGCGACGAACTGGCCGATCAGCTGGCGAGGCTCTACACACCCGAGTCTGTGGCTGACTTCGATCGGCTTTACACAGAGAGTCCCGAGCGTGGCTATGCGAGCAAGGATCGCGATGCCATCCTCAAGCTCAAGCGCTGGCTGCGCTTCGACGAATCGGGGCATGTGCCGCTCAAGATCGAATCCGACGACTGGGGACTTCAGCTCACCGATGCGCTGCAGGAACTCGAACCCGATCCACGTTCCAAGCTGACATCGTTGTTCGAGTGGTTTGACGAGACGGCAAGCAGCAAGGCAACCAAGCGGTGGTTGGGCGAACTTGATGCCCGTCGAGCCTCGTTACCTGACGCCGAGATGGCGGACTGGCTAAGCAAAACCTTGCCTCGTTTCGCCCAGACGGAGCTGAAACACTTCCTTTCGGCGCCGGGCTACCGCACTTTCCCAGGGGAGACCTCCGAGCGCGTGCTGGTCGCTCTGATCCATTGGGCCGGGCGGATAAATGTTCCATCTTTGGTTCCCGCGCTGGAGACTGTTGCCGTCGCGGCATTCAAAGTGGTGCCTGATCTGGGGATGCGTGCCTACTCGGTCGGTGCGGCTTGCCTGGCACCTCTAGCATTGCAGCCAGAAGGACGCGACGCCTTGGTTCGTATGCGCCGGACGATCAAACAGAAAAATGTGAAGGCCTCGATCGACAAGGCGCTGCACGGGTCGTGATTCTGGAAGACAGCCCTACATCAGCATCTCTCCCGAGAACGCCCCTTCAAGCGATCGACTTGCCCGTTCTCTCAGACTTCGATGGCCGGGGTTGCGGCTGAAGACCGTGCTACTTGCTTAGCCGCAACGCATCGTCAGCTTGCGCTGACAATGAGCGCGGACGAACGACCGCTCTGCCCTGGCGCGCAGCCATTTCGAACGGCCGAAACGGGTCGATCACCGCCAGCTGGCGGCGACATCCGACGCTAGTGACTTGACGCCGTGGCAGAGCAATGCCATGGGTCGCGGCCCAGCCAGGCAGAGACGGTCAAGCAGTGCTGCTTTGAGCCCGCCGAAAGCAACGGCAACCTTTAACCCAACAATCGTCGCCGGTTCTCTCGCTATGGCCTTGCCGTGCTGCATACGTTGGGCGTGGCGCCAAACACGAATCGACTGATGCGTTTGGTCTGACTCACCGCGCCGACGGTGTAGCTGAAGTCGGCGGTCTCGCCATCGATGATGTCGAAGCGCGCCGTGCCGATCGCGTCCGAACCGCTCGACGGCGGGGCGTTGTTGTTGTTGCCGAAGGGCGTGCCGTTACGCTGACGGAACATTGACCCCATGAAGCTGCCGTCAGGCTGGCGGGTCGTGATCGCGATGAGGAAGATCGCTTCGCGATCCTGATCGAAGGTGTACCAAGTCGCGGCCATGATCGAAGTGGATTCGGACAGCAGGATGCCCCAGCCCGCGGTAGCTGCGCCGCCCCACCAGATATCGGACAGGTTGCCGGTGCTGCCGCGCGAGGGGAACGGGCTGATCCGGCAGACGATGTCGTCGCCGGCAAAGATGAAGCGACTCATCTGCTTGCGCTGGGTGGGTCCGCCGATCACGGCGTAGTCGAAGGACAGCGCGCCGCTGCCGGTGAAGCTCAGGATGACGTCGGCAAA
>JANNWF010000377.1:0-7701 GCA_031408455.1 Pseudoxanthomonas sp.
AGCTTGCTCCGCTGCTCTTGGTAAGTGCGTGCCCTAACTTATATTCATTGGCGTCGGATCAGGATTGCGACCCGCCCAAGCGGCTCAACAACGTGGCGCGGTCCAAGGCTTCGGCTGCATCCGCCCGACGATGGCGATACTCAAATGTCCCAGCCTGCACGCCGCGCTCCGACACCACTACCCGGTGCGGAATGCCGATCAACTCGATGTCGGCAAACATCGCGCCAGGGCGCAGACCGCGGTCATCCAGGCACGTCTCTACGCCGGCAGCATTGAGTTCGGCATACAGAGCCCTTGCGACGTGGGTCACGCCGGCATCGTTTTTCGGGTTGATCATGCAGATCGCGACCTGCCAAGGCGCCATCGGCGCCGGCCAGCAAATGCCACTGGCGTCGAAATTCTGCTCAATGGCGGCCGCCACAATGCGACTCACGCCAATGCCGTAACAGCCCATGGCCATTACTCGCGGTTTACCGGCTTCATCGATCACGCTAGCGCCCATTGCCTCGGCATACTTGGTGCCGAGTTGGAACACGTGGCCGACCTCGATGCCGCGCGCAATACCGAGCGCGCCGTGGCCATCAGGCGATGGGTCGCCAGCGACAATATTGCGAATGTCTGCGATCACATCAGGCTCGGGCAGGTCGCGTCCCCAGTTGACACCAGTCAAGTGGTAGCCGGTGCTATTGGCACCGACCACGAAGTCGTGCATGACCGCGACCGTGCGATCAGCAATCACGGTGATGGCTTGTTTGGCGGCCACCGGACCGAGAAATCCCGGTTGACTACCCAAGGCAGCGGCGATTTCGGCCTCGTTGGCGAGCCGATAGCTGCCCACTGCGGCCACTTTGGCCAACTTCAATTCGTTGATGCTGTGGTCGCCACGGACTAGCGCCAAGGTAAAACCCTGCTCGCCGATGATGGCGATCGACTTGACGGTATCTGTGAGCGAGATGCCTAGCAGCGCAGCAACGTCTTCGCAGGTGCGCTGGCTGGGCGTGGCGACTTGGTGCATTGCCGCAGCGGCATCCGCACGTACTGACGCCGGCGCCACCGCTTCCGCCAGTTCGACATTGGCGGCATAGTCGGAGCCATCCGAGAAGGCGATGGCATCTTCGCCCGAATCCGCCAGCACGTGAAACTCATGCGAGGCGGAGCCGCCAATCGCGCCAGTATCGGCAAACACGGCCCGGAACTTCAGACCCAAACGCGTAAATATGCGCTCGTAAGTGCGGTACATGTTCCAGTACTCGCGCTCCAAGTCCTCGCTGTCCAGATGAAACGAATAGGCGTCCTTCATCAAGAATTCGCGCGCCCGCATGGCGCCAAAGCGGGGCCGAATTTCATCGCGGAACTTGGTTTGAATCTGAAAGAAATTGACCGGCAATTGGCGATATGACTTCAACTCCGCACGGGCAAAGTCGGTGATGACTTCCTCATGCGTCGGGCCATAACAAAACTCGCTTTCCTTGCGATCTTTGATCTTTAGCAGTTGCCCGCCAAACTTTTCCCAGCGTCCGGTTTCATCCCACAGTTCGCGTGGTTGGATGGAAGGCATCAGCAATTCGACCGCGCCCGCCGCGTTCATTTCTTCGCGAACGACGTTTTCCACTTTGCGCAGAACGCGCAATCCCAGCGGCGTCCAGGTGTAGATGCCCGCCGCCAGCTTGCGCAGCATGCCGGCGCGCAACATCAACTGGTGGCTGACGATCTCGGCGTCGGCGGGCGTTTCTTTACTGGTGGCAAGGTGAAATTGCGACAGGCGCATCTGGCTAGATTCCGGAGTAAACCCGGCATTCTAGCCAAGTGCCTGACTGACGCGACGTCCTGGACCGCTTTTTGTCTAACGCTGCCCGGTCACTCTCGCGGGGCGACATCGCGCTCCGTGGGCAGAGTATCCGGCACGACATTGGTGTTGATGTCGACCCGCACGGTCTCATAGGGCCGTCCAACGGGGGGCGCATCACTGATTTGAGTGCGGCCCTGCGCATCCTTCCATCGATATACCGCTGGCGCAAATTTCGGCGAGTTCGGGTTTTGAACTTGCAAACTGGCCGGCAACAATTCGGGCTGTTGATACCAGACCCACGCCGCCGCGCCGGCGACCAGCGCCAGCGCAAACACCACTCCGGCGAGAAATTGTTTCAAAGTTTATTCGGCGCAGAGTTTTTCCATCAGCGCATAACCGCTGAAAACCGCTCGCTGGCGAGCATCGGCATCCAATGTTTCGGGCACTCCGTCGCCGTCCGTATCCATGCTCACCGATTCGGCCGTGTTCAAGGTTTCCAAATTACTGCGTGCTTGCAAGCATTCCGGCGAAGGCTCGGGCTTGGGCTTGGGGGCGGCCGGAGTAGCAGCGGCTGCAGCTGCAGCACTCGCAGCGTTGGTCTCTGCCCCGGGTGGCCGAACAGGATCAGTCGCCACATCGCGGCGTTCAAACTCTGTTCCTTTTGGTTTGGTGTCTGAGTAGTGGACGACGCCCTTCTCGTCGGTCCAGCGATAAAGCTCCTTGGCTGCATGTGCGCTGTTGGCAACTAGCAGCATCGAGGCCGCAAGCCCAGCGATGAGCAATTTATGTGACATGGCAAGAGCCTCAAGGTGGGGTTGACCGCTACTACAGCACCGCCCATCACGACTGGCAAGATCGGGCAAGTGCATTCAGATGGCTGGGGTACACTTCGGGTAGCCTTCGGAAGCACATCCATGACCTCCAGCGACGACTCGCCCAAGCGTCCAGCGCGCGGCATTTACCTGCTGCCCAACTTGTTTACCACCGGCGGCTTGTTTGCCGGTTTCTACGCGATTATCGCGGCCAGCTCGGGCAACTATGTCGATGCTTGTATCGCAGTTTTCGTGGCCGGGGTGCTCGATGGCATCGACGGCCGAGTGGCGCGCATGACTGGCACGCAAACGGAATTCGGCACCCAGTACGACTCGCTCGCCGACTTGGTGAGTTTTGGGATGGCGCCGTCGTTGGTGATGTATCACTGGTCGCTATCGACTTTGAAGCTTGATGGTCCGGTATGGGGCAAGGTCGGCTGGTCGGTTGCATTTTTGTACGCCGCCTGCGCCGCGCTGCGTCTGGCGCGCTTCAATACCCAAGTCGGCGTGGTCGATAAACGCTGGTTTATCGGTCTCGCCAGCCCCGCGGCGGCAGGCTTGATGATGGCGTTCATTTGGACCACCAGCGTGCTGGGCTATGGTGGCGGACAAGTCACTAGCTTGGCATTGGCAGTGACCGTCATCGCTGCTTTGCTGATGGTCAGCCGTATTCGCTACACCAGTTTCAAGTCCTTGCCGATTGCTGAGCGCGTGCCTTTTGTCACCATGCTGCTGGCGGTCGGTGTATTTGTGGCCTTGGCCATTGACCCCCCACGAGTGCTGTTGGGGATCGTCGTGCTGTATGCGCTGTCAGGCCCATTGATGTCCGTGCTTGGCCGCTTTCGGCGCTCGCGGTCACGCAGCGAGCCCGTCGAAAAATGAGTGAGCCAGCCGCCAAGCCGGGGCGCGCTAGCGCCAGTCTGCCAGCGGATTTTTTGCCGATCCTCGCCGAAGTCAGTCAGCAGTTGGCGGTGTCGGTTGACCTTGAGCGCACCTTGCGGGACTCAGTCGCCTTCATCACCGATTACATGCGCGCCGAGGCGGCGGCGGTGTTTTTGCTGGATGCCAATGGCAGCAGTTTGCAGTGCCGCGCCTGCGTCGGGCCGGTCGATATTCTCGGCCTGCGGATCCCGGCGGATGCCGGCATCGTCGGTCGTGCGGTCAGCCAGAACGCGTGTCAGATGGTGCGCGATGCTCGCAATGATCCAGATTTTGCTGCCAAGGTTGACGCCAACACCGGCTTCGTTACCCGCAGTGTGTTGTGTGCGCCGCTGACCACCGCGCAGGGCGCGATTGGCGCCATCGAGATCATCAACAAGCTCGATGGTGGACTGTTCGACGATGTGGATCGCGACGCCTTGCGTTTGCTTGCTGCGCCCACCGCGCTGGCGCTCAACATCGCGCGCATGGCCGGTGAGTTGTTGGAACAAGGCCGCATTCAACGCGAGCTGACGATGGCGCGGCGCTTGCAGCGTTCGCTGTTGCCCAAGCGTCGCCGTGGCAGCTATCCCTTGCGCGCGCTGAATATGCCGGCGCAGGAGATTTCTGGCGATTTCTACGACTTTTTCGATATGCCCGACGGCCGCATTGCCTTCACCTTGGGTGATGTCGCAGGCAAGGGCTTGGACGCGGCCTTTCTGATGGTGCGCTGCGCCAGTTTGTTGCGCTGGGCCGGCAAGGAAGGATTGTCACCGGGGCGCTGGATGGCGCGTGCCAATGACGAGCTTTGTGAGGCCATTCCACCCGGCATGTTCGTCTGTGCCGTGGCCGGTTATTACGACCCGGCATTGCGCACCGCGGTGTGGGCCAATGCGGGCTTTCCGCCCCTGCTGCGTATCGCCAAAGACGGCTACGTCGAGCGTATGCCGGCCGAAGGCCCGCCGCTTGGCATCCTCACTGGCATGAGCTATCCCGAGCAGAGCTGCGATGTAGCGGGTGCCGCCCTGTACATGTTCTCCGATGGCGTCACCGATGTCCGCGACGCCGCTGGCAAGACCTTGGATCTGGATGGCGTGGAAACCGCGCTGACCGAATACGCCGACCGCTCACCAGAGGCGCGCTTGCGCCGGCTGGTGCGGCGATTGCGCGAACTACGAGTGACCGACGACATCACGGTGATGTTGATCGAAGGCGGGTGTGTTGGCGCGCGGCAGTGGCTGGATCACCGGTTTCCGGCGCGGCCCGAGGCCTTGTCCGAGATGCGACGGCGCTTGGGTGAAGTGTTGCTCGCCTGCGGTGCCAGCATCGAGCAGCGGCAGGCGTTAGTGCTGGCGCTTGACGAAGGTGCTAGCAACGTCATCCGGCATGCCTACGGTGGCCCATGTGACAGCATCATTGAACTCGGCGTCTGGCAGGACGGCGATGAACTGCGGTTTGAGTTGCACGACAGCGCACCCTGCATCGACCCGCGCCGCGTGCAACCACGCGATCTCAGCGAGTGTCGTCCGGGTGGGCTTGGGGTGAATATCATTGACGCCACGATGGACAGTTGGTCGATGCAGCCCGAGGCAGGCGGCGGCAATCGCTTGGTCATGCGCAAGCGTCTGCGCGCGATCGAATCGCCGGGATGAGTCGAGCGAATGCAAGTCGGTAATTGGCCGCAGCTAAGGGCCTGGACGCCATGAGGCTAGGCCTTTTCTTCACCTGTTGGGGATCACGATGAAGCAGTGCAATACCGAAATCGATGGCGAGTTTCTGGTCGTCAAATTGGCCGGCGAAGTCGATATGTCATGGTCGCAGGAAGTGCGTGCGGCGGTGCTTGGTGCCTTGAAGAAATCCAACAAGGTCGCCGTCCACCTTGCCGCCGTGACTTACATTGACTCCTCCGGCATTGCGGCCTTGGTCGAAGGCTTCCAAAACGCCCGTGGCCGCGGCCAAACGTTTTTCCTGTTGGAAACATCCAGTGCCGTGCAAGCCGTGCTCAAGTTGGCACGCTTGGACAAAGTGTTCGCCCTGCGCGATCGCTTAGTCGGCTGACGCAGCAGGTGGAATTCCTGTTGCGACCGCTGGAGCGACTGGGTCGACGGACGACCCAGGTCGCGGCCGACATCGGTTACGGCGGCATGCTGTTGGTGGAGAGCATCCAGCTCACTTTGTTCGGATGGCGGCGCGGGCAACCGGTGCGCTTGCGCATGATCGCTGAGCAAATGCGGCAAGTGGGCGTCGATGCGATTCCGATTGTGTGTCTGCTGTCGATGACGATTGGCGTCATGCTTGGTATCCAGTTCATCGCTGCGCTGCGCGAGTTTGGCGCCGAGGCGCAAGTGGTCGTGGCCGCTGCCAAATCGATCACCCGTGAGTTCGGTGCCCTGATCACCGGCATCGTCGTGGCGGGTCGCTCGGGCTCGGCATTTGCGGCGCGCTTGGGCTCGATGGTGGTGTCACAAGAGGTCGATGCGCTGGCCGTCATTGGCATCGAGCCCGTGCGTTACTTGGTCGCGCCAGCGCTGATCGCGATGTTGATAATGCTGCCGATGTTGACGATCCTGGCCGACGTGGCAGCGCTCATCGGTGCCGGGTTGTATGCCTCCGGGCCGTTGCAGATGAGCTTGGGTGCCTACCTCACGCAGACGTTGCTGGTGCTGGAGCCACGCGACCTGTGGGAAGGGCTGTCGAAGTCGGTGGTGTTCGCCTTGTTGATTACCCTGATCGGCATCAGCACGGGCTTTTCAGTCACCGGCGGCGCCGAAGGTGTCGGCCGCTCAACTACGCGCGCGGTGGTCGCTTCAATCAGCGCGCTGGTGGTGGCCGATATGATCTTTTCGTTCTTCTTGAATCGCTGACTGAGCCGCCATGAACGCCAGCGTCGAGCCCATCATCGATGTCACCGGTTTGGAGGCCTATTACGGCCGTCGGCGCATCCTGCATGGGGTCGACTTTCGGGTCATGCCCGGCGAGATCCGCGTCATCATGGGCGGCTCGGGGTCAGGCAAAAGCACCCTGTTACGGCACTTATTGGGCCTGCAAAAACCGCGTCGCGGAGTCGTCAAACTGCTGGGCACTGACCTCGGCAAGGCTAGCTCGAATGCACGCGTCGCCCTGCGCCGCCAGTTAGGCGTCAGCTTCCAAGGCGGTGCCTTGTTTACCTCGATGACCGTCGGCGAAAACGTCGCCTTGCCGCTGCGTGAACACACTCAGCTGGATGAAAACACCATCCGCATCATGAGCCGATTGAAGCTTGAGGTCGTCAATCTCGGCGGCTTTCAAGACTTGATGCCGAGCCAACTCTCCGGCGGCATGATCAAGCGCGCAGCGCTTGCGCGCGCCATCGTCATGGACCCCAAGCTGTTGTTCTTCGACGAGCCCTCCGCTGGTCTCGACCCGGTGGTTTCCGCCGAATTAGACGAGCTGATCCTGCAACTGCGCGACGCCATGCGCATGAGCATCATCGTCGTCACCCACGAACTGGAATCCGCATTCAAGATCGCCGACACGATTACCGTATTGGATCAGGGCAATGTCTTGCTCACCGGCACCGTCGCCGAAGTCAAAGCCAGCAGCAACGAGCGCATCCAGGATTTGCTCAATCGCCGACCGCGCGAAGTGGAAGTCGATGTGGACGCGTATTTGCGGCGATTGACGGAGGAGGAGGCATGACATTGGTGGCCGTATACGCGACGGATGGCGCGTTTGTTCGGCGTTCCAGCGCCGACCGGAGTGTTCGTCGTTCCGGCGAACGCCGGAATCCACTTTCTTGCCCTTCACTCGCGGCTTTCGGCTTTGCGGCAAGGTTTCGTCGGCCTCAGCGGCCGCCGAGTTACTTTTCTTTGTGTCGCCAAAGAAAAGTAACCAAAAGAAAGGCGACCCCGATGTGGCGCTCGCGATGAAGCCGCGAGTCCGCGTCAGTTGGGAGGGGTTTTTGACAGCACGTCCATGTGCTGGCAAAAACGCACGCGCATCCATGCGCGCACCCCTGACGGGCCTGATCTCCCAACCGCCGCCGCCACAAAGGGGGCCCCGAAATCTAGAGCAAGGGCAAGAGCGCGCACCCCGTCACCTGGCGGCAGTTGCAGTTGCTGTTGCTGTTGCTGTTGCTCTTGACCTTGGGTCCCGTCATCGCGCCGAGCAGCGGAGCCGGGCTCGGGGGAAAGGCGCGCATGT
>JANNWF010000378.1:0-2948 GCA_031408455.1 Pseudoxanthomonas sp.
CTGGTCGCCGATGAGGCATTTGGCATCGACCTCGAAGCCGAAGTGCTGGTGGTCACCGACGATGTGCCGATGGGCGTTTCGGCGACGGCTGCGGCCGAACACATCCAATTGATTGGACTGGTCAATGACGTTTCGCTGCGCGGACTGATTCCCAATGAACTGGCGAAGGGCTTCGGCTTTTTGCAATCCAAGCCGCGCTCGGCGCTGTCGCCGGTATTCGTCACCCCGGATGAGCTTGGCGATGCTTGGCGTGACTGCAAGGCACATCTGCCTTTGCTCACCCACATCAATGGCGTTTGGTTTGGGGCGCCGGAAGCGGGCGTCGATATGCAGTTCAACTTCGCCCAATTGATCGCGCACGCGGCGCGCACGCGACCTCTGTCGGCGGGCACGCTGGTCGGATCAGGAACCGTCGCCAATGAAGACACCTCGCTTGGCGCCTCCTGTTTCGCCGAAAAGCGCACCGTGGAAACACTCACGCTAGGCGCCGCGAAGACGCCATTCATGGCCTTTGGTGATCGCGTGCGGATCGAAATGTTGGACCGCGAAGGGCGCTCGATTTTCGGTGCGATTGAACAAACCGTGTCGCCTGTTGCGATCTGACATCAGTCCGCTTCCCAGCGGCCTCCGGGCGCGTTAGTCTCACCATTGGCATCGGCGGGAGGCGTCGCGTGACCGGCAATCTGAAGCTCTATAGCTATTGGCGCTCAAGCGCTGCTTACCGCGTTCGCATTGCGCTCAATTTGAAGCGCTTGCCCTACGAAGTGGTGCCCGTTTCACTGGTGGACAACGGCGGCATGCAGCACTCACCCGAGTTTGCCCAGCTCAACCCACAAGAGTTGGTGCCGGTGCTGCGCGATGGCCATCGCACCATTCGGCAGTCGATGGCGATCATTGAATACATCGATGAGACCTGGGAAACCCCACCGCTGATGCCGCCGACTCCGCGCGAACGCGCGCGCGTACGTGCGCTGGCGCAGTTGGTGGCCTGTGATGTGCATCCTTTGGCCAATCTGCGCGTGCTGCAATATCTGGAGCGCGAGATGAATGTGCCCGCGCCGGAGCGCGAAGTGTGGGTTCGCCATTGGGTGCGATTGGGTTTGCAAGCGTTTGAGAAAATGCTCGCTGAGACGCCGTCCACCGGCACGTTTTGCGAAGGCGACACGCCGGGTCTTGCGGATTGCATGTTAGTGCCGCAGGTCTACAACGCGCAGCGTTTTGGAGTTGAGCTGGCGCCGTATCCCACTATTCGACGCATCACTGCCGAGTGCCTAGCGATGGATGCCTTCGATGCGGCACGGCCCGAGAAACAGCCGGACGCGCCCGCGCATTAATTTTGCGTCGGCCGCGTGAGGGCGCTTTGAGGATAGGTGCATAGCTCCCCTGCTGGAGTCTTGATGCGATTCACCCGCTTCTTCTTTTGGCTATTGCTGCTGCCCGGGCTACTAGGTTTCTTCGCTTGGAAATTGAATACGCACCTGGCCGAAGTCGCCAGCGGAGTGCTGGAGGAGCGCGAGCGCACCAAACGAACGGCGGCGCGTGAGGCAGAGAACCAGCGCCAAGATGCGCTCAACCTCGAGCGGCGACTCAATGACCGCCGCGCACTTGCCAAAACCTGCGTAGAACAGGGACTGCGCACCGTCAGTGACGATTTGCGCGTAGCCCCGGCGACCTTGGTCATCGTCAATTACAAGGGCTGCGGTGTCGACTGCGACACCGATGCCATCGCTTCCAAGTTAGTCGATGACTACACCCTGCAACGCCTGCAAGTGCTGCTGATTCGCACCATCGAAGCGGGTCATCCGCCGTCGCCGCTCGGTGTGCATACCTTGATCATCACCGACTGTGCGCCGCTCGTCGCCGACTACGGCGACGATTTTTTCTTTCGAGTTGGCAAGGGCATGTTGTCGAGTTCCGGCGAACGTCACGAAGCCTATCTGACTTCGGGCAAGGGACTCGATTCGCCGTTTGACCCAGAGCCCTTGGCACGCAAGGGCCTGGGATTGCCGGCGAGGCAGTAGCAGGCTAAGCCAACTCAGTTCGCAGATTGCGAATAGCCAACGCTGCGCCACCTGCTATACGACGAAACATGATTGGGAGGAACGCGGCAGGGTTGCGAACCGCTGCCCGCCACAGACCGACGCTGAGGGTGGCTGCGACGGTGCCAATCAAGGCGCTGATCGGCAGACCCACAAGCGCCAACAAGTCAGCCGCCAGCATCGCTTTGGCCAACACTTGGGCGAAGAGCAGCAGCAGCAGCGGCGACACAATCAAGGTCACCTTGGCGACCTTGTCGCCCATGGCGGCAGCGTCTTCCAAATACTGCTGGCGTTCTTGCCTACTCATTCCGCCGTCAATGCGTTTGAGATGCAGGCGTTGCAGGATGCGCAGCACCAGCTGCGAGACACACAGCAGATTCAAGAAGATGCCGGGGACGAGGAACTGCCATAGCCCGCCGTGTGAGGCGTTGAAAAGGCCGATACCTAGAATGAGCGCGGCGCACACCAGGCAGCCGAGCAGCAAGCGCAGACGCAATCCGCGCAGCGCGGAAGCCAGCGGCGCCGGCAGTGGAGCCAAGGGATCGATACCTTCATCGAGGCTTTGCTCGCTGCGCTGCTGGCGCTGCCACTCGCCCTGCGCACGCGTCCAGCTCATGCCTACCGCTTCATCCAGAAAGCGCTGCATGCCGGTTTCGCCGACGAAGCGACGGATCGCGAAGCGCCAAATCAGAATGGCCAGCGGAATGAACAGCACGCCGATCAGCAGATTGATCAGCACCACACTGCTGTCCAGCCGCCGCAGCAGGTCAACGCCGCTCAGCGCTTTCAGCAGCACCGCGATCGCCGGCAGCCACAACAACACGCTGCTCAGCATGATCCATTGGGTCACTGCCAAACGGCGTGCCCGCAGTCGCACAAGCGTGCCTTGCACGGTGAGCGCCGGCTGCG
>JANNWF010000379.1:0-1959 GCA_031408455.1 Pseudoxanthomonas sp.
CGCCACTGGCTTTGGCGGTGGCGGTGGCGGAGGTGGAGGCTTTGGTAGTGGTGGTGGTGGCGAAGGCCCTGATCCGGTTTATGAAGCGATGCGCGAGATGTTCGCGGCCTATCTTGGCAACGTACGGAACAACCCTGCTGCCCTCGCCAAGCCCGATTTTGGCCATGCTCAGCCTGCTTCACCACTGATTGATTCCGCTTCGGCGGTGCTGGTGCTGAGCCGCTTGCAACGGCAGCCCACCGCCGCGTTGATGGCAGCTGTCGACGATCGGCAAGTCGAGTTCGTGAGTCTCTTGCGTAATGAAATCGTCAATACGGCGATAGCCTTGGGACGCGCGCCGGCGGGTGCGCAGATGGAAGCGCACGACGAACAAGGCTTGACCATGGTCGGCATGCTGTTCGACACCTTGCTCGACCAAGGCCACTTCAGTCGCGAAGTGCGCGAGCGGTTGGTGCGGCTGTACGTGCCTTACGCCAAGGTCGCCCTGCTGGATCGGCGCTTGTTCGCCCACAAGCTGCATCCCGCGCGACGTCTGTTGAACTTGCTGGCGGAGTCCTGCGATGGCAACGCGGGCGATGCACCGGCCGAACGCGAGCTGCTGACCAAAGTGTTCTCGGTTAGCGAGCGCTTGATTGATACCTTTGATGAGGACGTGGTGGTATTCACCGCGGCGGAAGCCGAATTCAGCGATTTCCTCAGTCGACATCGACGCCGTATCGGCTTGGCCGAGCAGCGCGCGGCCGAAGCGCAGCGCGGTCGCGAGCGCTTGGAAGAAGCGCGACTGGAGGTGACGCTTGAGCTCGATAGCTTGGTGGGCAAGCGGCAAGTGCCCAAACCCATCGGCGAGTTCTTTCGCCGTGACTGGACCCACCACCTGACCATGGTGGCCTTGCGTGATGGCGTCGAATCCGATGCCTTTCGTGATGCGCGGGCGCCGGGAGTCAAACTATGGATGGCGCTGTTGGCGTGCGAGTCGGGCGCGCCTCCGCCGTTGGATCTGGGCCAGCAGTTGTTACCCGCGATGATGAGCGCCGGCCAAGGTGAAGACGTCGCCCGCGCCGCTCTGGCCGATGTGATTTCGGCGCTGCGCGCCTCGATGCCGAAACCGGTTCCAGCTCCGGTTCCAGCGGCAGTTCCAGTTCCGGTTCAAGCGTCGGCTGCCGTTGCCACGGGGACGGCGCAGGTTGCGGAGCGCCCACCACTGCCTGCAAACGAACAGCGTGCCGCGCCTTTGCCAACCGCTCGTGCCGAGCCGTTCAACCCTGCGGCCAAGCCTGGATTGCAAGCTGCACACGTGCCATCCCTGCCTGCCGCGGCGAGCAGCCCTGCGGTCACTGCCGCAGTCACGGCGTCCGCACTCCCGCCGTCCACCAGCGCGACGCCAGCGGTCGAAGTAGTTGAGCCATTGCCGCAGTTCGAGCTGGTATCCGCCGCACCGGAGCAACCCGCAACCGGAAAGACCTCGGCGGTCATCGACGGCGACATCAAGCTCGATGCCGACACCAGCCGCGCGCTTCCCGAGTTGATTGAGCAAGTGAAGCAACTCACGGTCGGAACCTGGGTCGAGTTTGTGCAAGCCGATGGCTCGATCCAGCAGGCGAAGCTGAGTTGGATCAGTCCGATCTCGTCGCGCATGTTGTTTGTGAATCGGCGCGGTCTGCGCATGTGTACCTTGTCGGTGGAAGAGCTCGCAGCATTGATGGCGGATAACAAACTCTCATTGCGGCAGACCGACAGCGCGTTTGATCGAGCGATGACCCAAGTGCTCGATCAGTTGCGTAGTGGTGCGACACCCACAGCCGCGTAGGGCGGGTCTCGACCCGCCAAACTGGCGCAGGATCAATCTAGCGGGTCAAGATTCGTCGGCCTGTGGTGACAGACACAAGCCCGTAAACTCATGCAACAGTCACCATTCAGGGCAAAACTCGATGCGGTTGATTGCTTTGCTTTTCATATTCT
>JANNWF010000380.1:0-8659 GCA_031408455.1 Pseudoxanthomonas sp.
GCTGCTCGGCAACCACAATCCGCACCAATGGGTGCGGCAACGTCAGCGGGCCGAGTGACCAACGCTCATCACTGCGGGCCAAGACGCTGGCATCAAAGCCTTCCGGCCCACCGATAAGCAGCGCCAGGTCTTGGCCGAGCATGCGCCACTGTTGCAGGCGCTCGGCCAAACCTTCTGAGGTCAGCGAGCGTCCGCCGACTTCCAATGCAATCACCCAGCTACCACGCGGAATGGCGGCAAGCAGGCGCTGACCTTCGTCGCTCTTGGCGCGCTCGGGGTCACGGGATTTGCCGCGCAGGCCGGGCGCGATCTCGATCAGTTCAAGCGGCAGCCAGTGCGCGAGCCGCTTGGCGTATTCGGCGAAACCAGCGTTCACCCAACTCGACATGCCGGTGCCCACCGCCAACAGGCGCGCCTTCATCGCGACAGGCGCGGGACGCGAGGATCAGCCAGCGCTGGTCGCTGCACCGACATCGACGGTCGGGGCTTGGTCACCGACTGTCCATAGCCGCTCCAGCGCATAGAACTCGCGCACTCGCGGCAGCATGACGTGAACGATGACGTCGCCGAGATCGACCAGCACCCACTCGGCCTCACGCTCGCCTTCCACGCCAATCGGTGGACAACCGATCTGCTTGGCTTGCTTGGCCACTTCGTCGGCGATCGAGCGCACGTGGCGACTCGAAGTGCCCGAGGCGATCACCATCCAATCGGCGATGCTGGTCTTGCCGCGAACATCAATCTCGCGGACTTCCTTGGCTTTGATGTCCTCCAGCGCGGCTTGGACAATCTTGCGCAGTGCTTCCGGTGCGACAGTGGAGGGCGCCGGAAGGCGGTCAGGTACTGCGCTGCGAGTGTTCAAGCGGGCGGTGGTCAAGCGGGCATAACCTCATGGTGGAAAAGAACCGCGGCAAGCGCCGGGCGGCGCAAGTATAGGGCAATCACTTTTCCGCTATTCGATAGGGCGAATTTTGGCTGAGGCGTTGACTGACCGCAGCCGGTAAATCCGCCGCTGCGTCGTGGCCAGTTGCGAGGGCGTGCCGACTGGCGGTGGCGCTGGCAGCAGACAGTGCTTGTGGCAATCGATAGACCAGCCCTGCTGGCGCGTCAGCCAATTCAGAAGCAGTCTTGACCGACCGCCAAGCGGCAGACACCTCGGGCGCGAGTTGGTCCGAATCGCCGGCGCGCGGCACGACGAGCAGGTGTGCCAATGCTGGCAATCGTAACCACTGGTGCCAGCGCGGCAGGCCTCGCGCTGCATCCTGTCCGACCAGCAGCGCCAACGGTACCGCGTTGCCGACTTCGCGACGTATATCGGCCAGGGTGTCGACCATGAACGATGGCCCCGCCCGATCCAGCTCGCGCTCATCAACCACAAAGCGCGCGTCGTGGCCAAATGCCAAGCGCAGCAGCTCGGCGCGCAAGCTGCCCGCGGCCAACGGCTTGTCACGATGCGGTGGATCGCCGCAGGGAATCAACAACACCCGCGAAGCACCGGTGACATCAGCAGCGGCGGTTGCTACCGCGACATGACCGCGATGGACCGGATCAAAGGTGCCGCCATACACCAACAAAATGGGCGAATCGATGCTCACAGCGGGAACGATGCAATTCGTCCGATGCTCATGCGGCAATCAAATGCGCGGCGCGTGGATCGGCGACGGCTGTCAGCAGGCGCTCCAATGCCAGCCAAGCGTCGCCGTGAGCGCGTCCTTTGGCGATCCGTTCCACGCGCCCGCATTCGGCGGCCAAACGTTGCGCATTGGCGGAATTGATACGCGCCAGCGCGCGCCGAAACGCGGGTTGACGGGCATCCCAAATCCCACTTTGCGTCATTGCCGATGCTACGTTGCCGCCGCTTTCAGCGACCGCCGAAATGCGCGCCAAGGCTTGCAGCTGACCACTCAACCACGGCAACAGTCCGGCAACCTGCTCGCCCTCACCACGCAATCCTGCCACCACACGCAGGGCGCGCGCAGCATCGCCGGCGACCGCTGCTTCGACCATCGCGAACACATCGTAGCGGGCGCTGTCGGCGACCAAGGCTTCCAACTGAACCGCGTCCAGATGCTGCTTTCCGACCAGCAAGGCGAGCTTGTCAATTTCCTGCGCGGCGGCCAATAGATTGCCTTCGACGCGTTCGGTCAACAGCGCCACCGCGTCTCGGTCGGCTGTTACTCCACGTGACTTCAGCCGGCCGGCAATCCAAGCGCCGCATTCGTTGGGTTTGAGCGGCCAGATCGGCAGCAGCACGCCGCAACGCTCGATGGCGCGACTCCAACTTGCTTCGTGTTTGCGGCTCCACTCAGCACCGACCACCAACAACAAGATATCCGGCGGCGGCGATGCGCAAAAATCCTCAATCAGCTTGCCGCCTTCCTTGCCCGGCTTTGCCGTGGGCAGGCGCAGCTCGATGACGCGTTTGGAGGCAAACAAGGACATGGTCGCAAACGTGGCGGCGACCGCGTTCCAGTCAAAGCTGCCCTCCACATCGAACACTTCGCGCTCAGCGAAACCGGCTGCCTTGGCAGTGGCGCGCAATGCATCGGTGGCTTCAATCCGCAGCAAGTCTTCAGCACCAGCGATCAGATAGACCGGGGCTAGCGTGCCTGCCTTTAGGTGGCGCTCGAATTGGGCGAGGGTTTGGGACATGGGTGGATTATGGCGTGGGCATAACGCTGTGCACCAAAAAGAACCGTTCGCCCTGAGGTATAGAAGGGCACCACCCCAAAAACCCCGGCCGCCCCGTTTCGACTGCAGCGTGCAATACGGCGCTGAGTCCATCGAAATGCTTTCTGGGACCAGGGAATGCTGGAACCTCGTGGCAGCGCCCTTCGATACCTCAGGGCGAACGGCTCTTCCGGGTCCGACAGGCAGATACCAACTGACCTCGTCCGCTGCTCAGCGCACTCACCGCGTCAGCGCCGCCTCAATCCGCCGCATGATCGACGCCACCATTTCACGTTCAAGCTCCTCCCGCACCACTTCCTCCTCCCCTGGTGTGCCCAGTGCTGCGGCGGCGTCGAAGCTGTAGACCCGCTCCAAGCGCACGACCTGTTGCGGCACGCGGATGGCACCTAGTGCATCGATCAACTCGATCTCGACTTGATACAGCAGGGCGAATTCCTGTACCCGCCCATCACCGCTCACACTCAGTGGCCGTGGGGCCAGGCTGGCGCTGACGATGCGCAAGCGAGCGCTGGTGGTCGCTTCGGCCGCTTCGATGACGGCACCCGAGCGTCGCAACACCACTTCCAGGCCACGCGTCAGCTCGGTATTGGGCTCGGCGGCTTCGATTCGAATTGCGGCGAGCTCAGTCGGCAGCACTAACTCGCGACGCAACTGAAAGCCGCAGCCGGCAAGCACCAGGCACAGACACATACTGAAAAAGCAGCGCATCTCAATTGGCCACGATGTTGACAATCTTGCCTGGCACCACGATCACTTTGCGCACGCTCAAGCTCTCCAAGAACTTCGCCACCAGCGGCTGCGCCAGCGCGAGTGCCTCGATATTCTCACGTGTGGCATCGATAGCGACCTCCACTTGCCCGCGCAGCTTGCCATTCACCTGCACCGCCAGCACCACCGAGTCACGCACCAATGCAGCAGGATCCGCCTTCGGAAATGGCAGGTTCTCGAGCAAGGTCTGCGGGTGACCCAGCGCTTGTCGCAGGTCGTGGCACAGGTGCGGCACGATGGGATTTAGCATCAGAACGATGGCTTCCCAAGCTTCATGCGCCACCGCGCGACCCTGCGGGCTGGGATCTTCCACCGCCGCCTTCATGATCGCGTTGACCAGTTCCATCACCGCCGCGATGGCGGTGTTGAAGGTGTAGCGACGCGCGTAGTCATCGCCAACCTTGTCGATGGTTTCGTGCAACTTGCGACGCAGCGCCTTCTGCTCGGCGTTCAGCGCGGTGGGTTCCAAGGTCGGAACATCGCCACCCGCGACGTGCTTGTGGACTTGATTGAAGACCCGCCGCAGGAAACGCGACATGCCTTCCACACCGGCTTCGCTCCAGTCGAGGCTTTGGTCCGGCGGCGCAGCAAACATCGAGAACAGACGCACGGTGTCCGCACCAAACGCCGCGACCATGTGCTGCGGGTCGACGCCGTTGTTCTTCGACTTCGACATTTTCTCGGTGCCGCCAATCGCCACCGGCGCGCCATCGCTGATCAGCTTGGCACCGATCACGCGGCCCTTGTCGTCACGCTCGATGGCGACATCGGCGGGATTGATCCACTCCTTGGCCCCGTCCGCTCCATCGCGATAAAACGTCTCGGCGATCACCATGCCTTGGCACAGCAAATTGGTCGCTGGCTCATTCGCGGTGACCAGACCCACATCGCGCAGCAACTTGTGGAAAAACCGGAAATACAAAAGATGCAGGATGGCGTGTTCGATACCGCCGATGTACTGGTCTACCGGCAGCCAATAATTGGCGCGCTCGTCAACCATGTCGATCGCGCCCGGCGAGGTGTAGCGGGCGTAGTACCAGCTCGACTCCATGAAGGTGTCGAAGGTGTCGGTTTCGCGCTCGGCCGCACCGCCGCAGTTTGGGCAGATCGTTTTGCGCCACTCGGGATCGGCCTTGATTGGCGACTGCATGCCAGAAAATGCCACGTCCTCGGGCAGCAACACGGGCAGTTCTGCTTCGTCAACCGGCACGTCGCCACAGTTGGCGCAGCGAATCATCGGAATTGGGCAGCCCCAGTAGCGCTGCCTTGAGACGCCCCAATCGCGCAGACGGAAGTTGACCCGACGCTCGCCACGCTCAGCTAGCAACTCGGCGACCTTGTCGAAGGCACCGCGAAAGTCCAGACCATCCAGCGCGCCGGAGTTGACCACGCGCATCTGCGGATGGGTCTTGTCGGCGTACCAGTCGTGCCAGGCAGCGCTGTCGTAATCGATCTTTTCCCCTTTCCCCTCTCCCGACGTGAGAGGGGAAATTGCTATCACTTGCTTGATGGGCAGCCCGTACTTGTGCGCGAACTCGAAATCGCGGGCGTCGTGGCCAGGCACCGCCATCACTGCGCCGGTGCCGTAGCCCATCAACACGAAGTTCGCGGTCCACACCGGCACGCGTTCACCGCTGATCGGATGGATGACGTACACGCCGGTCGCCATGCCGCGCTTTTCTTGGGTTTCCAGTTCCGCTTCGGTGGTGCCACCGCGTTTGCAGTCGGCAATGAATGCGGCTAACGCGGGGTTGCTGGCAGCGGCCGCCTGTGCCAGCGGATGCTCGGTCGCCACCGCCATGTAGGTCACGCCCAGCAAAGTGTCCGGGCGCGTCGTGAATACCCGCAACCTCTCATCACTGTTCTCAACCGCAAACTCGATATCCAGGCCTTCCGAGCGCCCGATCCAGTTGCGCTGCATGGTCTTGACCGAATCCGGCCAGCCTTGCAGATGCTCCATCTCATCCAGCAATTCTTGCGCGTAGGCGGTGATTTTCAAGAACCACTGCGGAATCTCGCGCTTTTCAACCAAGGCACCGGAGCGCCAGCCGCGACCATCGATGACCTGCTCATTGGCAAGCACGGTCTGATCGATCGGGTCCCAATTGACCACGCTGTTCTTGCGATAGACCAGACCCTTCTTGAACAAGCGCACGAACATGCGCTGCTCGTGCACGTAGTAGTCCGGCTTGCAGGTGGCGAACTCGCGCGTCCAGTCGATGGCCAGACCCAGCGACTGCAGCTGGCTGCGCATGTGCTCGATGTTGGCGTAAGTCCACTTGGCCGGCGCGGTGTTGTTTTTGATCGCGGCGTTTTCGGCGGGTAAGCCGAATGCATCCCAGCCCATGGGTTGCAACACGTTGTAGCCGAGCATGCGCCGGTGGCGACTGATCACATCGCCAATCGTGTAATTGCGCACGTGGCCCATGTGCAGAGCGCCAGAGGGATACGGCAGCATCGACAAGGAGAAATACTTGGGCTTGGGGGAGCTCTCTGTGACTTCAAAGGCGCGCTCAAGGCTCCAAAAGGCTTGGGCACTGGTTTCGATGGCAGCTGGATCGTAGATCGCTTGCATGGGTACTCGGCGCAACAGGTGGGCCCAAAGGATCGGGCAACGCGGGTTCGGGCAAAGCGAAGCAGCCTATCGCAGCTGGTGCCGAGCGCAAAGCCGCTTGCGTTAAGGAATCTCTGAACAATTCGTCGTTGCGAGGAGCGAAGCGACGTGGCAATCCAAAAAGCTATTCAAATCAGAGCGCTAGATTGCTTCGCTGCGCTCGCAATGACGGCTCGGTGGATTTGTTCAGAGGTTCCTTAAGCGATCCAAACAAAGCTACGACGCCAGTTCCGGGGTATCGTTGCTGAGTGCCTGCTGCATCGCTTGGGGAAACGAACGCGATGGCCAGCCGCATCTGCTCGCGCAATGCCTATTGGCTGCTGTTGGTGCCGCTGTTCACGGCAGCACATACCCTAGTGTGGTGCTTCGCAATCAATCGGACTTATCCACGGTGTCTTTCCGCGCCTGGCGGCGTTGCTTCTCCTCGCCATAGCGCTGCTATGTCTCGTCGTCGCGCCTTGCCAGTCACGCAAATCCACGCGCGGATAATGTCCTCTGATTACGAAGCACCACACTAGCGAGTCGCCCACGCATGCGCGCTCTGCTCGACATCAATGTGCTGATTGCGTTGTTGGATGCCTCGCATCTGCACCACGAACGCGCCCGCCAGTGGTTGAGTCAGGACATCGCGCACGGCTGGGCTTCGTGTCCAATTACTCAGAATGGCTGCGTGCGCATCTTGGCGCAGCCCAATTACCCGCAGCCGGTGTCGATCAGCGAGGCCATGAATCGCCTGCGGCGGGCGACCGCGACCTCGCATCACACGTTCTGGGCCGACACCGTCAGCCTGCTCGATGCCAGCGCAGTCGACCAGCGGCGAGTGCATGGCAGCAAGCAACTCACCGACATCTATTTGCTCAGCTTGGCCGTCAGCCACGGCGGCCGCTTCGTGAGCTTCGATGCTGGCGTTGCGCGCAGCGCGGTGCCGGCCGCACGCAGCGAACACCTGTTGATCCTTTGACATGCTGGCTCATTGACTCAATCGCGCATGACTGCAACCCCACCGCGCATCCTGATCGCTGACGACCAAGCTGACGTGTTGGTCGCTTTGCGTTTGCTGCTGAAGAACGATGGCTACGCTTGTTTGACCGTCGATTCACCCGGCGCGGCGTTGGCGGCCTTGGCCAAGCAGCCTTTCGATGCCGCTTTGATTGATCTCAATTACTCGCGCGATACCACCTCAGGCGACGAAGGCATGGCGCTGCTTGCGGCCTTGCGCGCTGCGGATGCGGGACTGCCTGTGGTGGTGATGACCGCTTGGGGCACCATCGATATTGCCGTACGCGCAATGCGCGCGGGTGCCGCCGATTTCATTGAGAAGCCATGGGACAACCGGCGCTTGGTGAACGTGCTGGCGGCGCAGGTCAAGCTCGCCCAAGGCCGTCGTCGCGAAGCCCGTTTGGATGCAGAAAACGCCCTGCTGCGCGGTGCAGACGAGCCCTTCATCGCGCAAGCCGAGTCCATGCAGCCAGTGTTGGAAATGCTGCGGCGAGTCGCCCCGACCGAAGCCAATGTGCTGATCCTTGGCGAGAACGGCACTGGCAAGGGCGTGGTCGCGCGGCGCATTCACGCGCTTAGCCAGCGCGCCTGCTTGCCCATGATCAAGGTCAACATGGGTGGCATCAACGAGCACGTGTTCGAGTCAGAAATGTTCGGGCACGTCAAAGGCGCGTTCACCGATGCCAAGGCGGATCGCATCGGCCGCTTTGAGTTGGCGGATGGCGGCAGTTTGTTCTTGGATGAGATCGCCAATATTCCGCCCAGCCAGCAACCCAAATTGCTGCGCGTGTTGGAAGACGGCGAGCTGGAGCGGGTCGGTAGCTCGCGCACCTTGAAGGTCGATGTACGCCTGATCTCGGCCACCAATGCCGATTTGCGCGCGGAAGTAGCAAGCGGGCAGTTCCGCAAAGACCTGCTGTTCCGCTTGAACACGGTGGAGATTCGTCTGCCGCCACTGCGCGCGCGTGCGGCGGATATCTTGCCGATGGCGGAGGATTTTCTGGCGCGCTTTGCGCGTCGCTATGCGCGTTCGGGGATGCGCCTATCCGCATCGGCACAACGCGCCTTGCTGGCGTATCACTGGCCTGGCAATGTGCGCGAGCTGTCGCACGTGATTGAGCGCGCGGTGCTGATGTGCGTCGGGCAAGAGATTGCCGAGTTGGATTTCAGTCTCGACCTGCCCACGACCAGCAAATCGAGCAGCGCAGAACAAACCGCCGGGCAAACCTTGGAACAGGCCGAGCTCGCCATGATCCGCAATGCACTGGATCAATGCGGCGGCAATATTCAGCGCGCCGCTGAGGCCTTGGGCGTCTCACGCGGTGCCTTGTATCGGCGTTTGGAAAAGTATGGGCTCAGCGTCTAGCCGGAGTGGCAATCTCCGAGGCTCGTCATTCCGGCAAACGCCGGAATCCACGGCCTGCGAGTCGGTCGCAATCAAGCGACCCTTGGAATCGTATGCCCTCGTTGTTTAGCCGCACTGCTGGCCCCCGCTGCTCGTCGTTTGGGCGTGAGCTTTGCATTCGTGGCAGTCAATCTGGCACAACTGCGATCCTCTCGGTGGCCGTGGATTCCGGCGTGCGCCGG
>JANNWF010000381.1:0-9020 GCA_031408455.1 Pseudoxanthomonas sp.
CCAAAAGAAAGGCGACCCGAGCATCGCGCGGCTACGCCGTACCCTGCGCTGCTCGCCGTTCTCGGGCCGGCGCGAACTCGCACATCCATGTGCTCGGACATGCGCGCCTTTCCCCCGAGCCCGGCTCCGCTGCTCGGCGCGGATGACGGGGCTCAAGGTCAACAGCAACAGCAACAGCAACAGCAACAGCAACGGCAACGGCAATGGCAACGGCAACACCACCGCCAGCAAGCGACACCGACAGCGACCAACTTTCACGCTGCGCGCTTTTGCCTTTGCTCTAGACCTTGGGGTCCCCTTTGTGGCGGCGGCGGTTGGGAGATCAGGCCCGGAACGGGGTGCGCGCATGGATGCGCGTGCGTTTTTGCCGGTACATGGATGTACCGTCAAAAACCCCTCCCAATCGCCGCGAACTCGCGGCTTCATCGCGAGCGCCACATCGGGGTCGCCTTTCTTTTGGTTACTTTTCTTTGGCGAAGCAAAGAAAAGTGACTCGGCTGCCGCTGAGGCAGACGAAACTTGGCCTCAAAGATTGGTTGTGCGAGAGGAGCCTACAAGGCTGGATTCCGGCAAGCGCCGGAATGACGATCAAAAGTTGATAGGCAGCAAGCCTTGCTTCAAGAAAATGCATAGGCGGCGGCCCTCCGCCAAGGGCCACAAAGCATGAAAATCATCATCCTCGGCGCCGGCCAAGTAGGCTCATCAGTAGCCGCCGCCCTGGTCAGCGAAAATAACGACATCACCGTCGTCGACAAAGACCAAGCCAGGCTGCGCGATCTCGCCGAGCGGTTGGATATCCGCACCGTCGTCGGGCACGCGTCCTTGCCCAGCGTGCTCGGGCACGCCGGCGCTGAAGACGCTGATCTGATCATCGCGGTGACCTCAAGCGATGAGGTCAATCTGATTGCCTGTGAAGTGGCCGACGTCGTGTTCAAAACGCCGACCAAGATTGCGCGTCTGCGCGAAACCGAATACATGCAATATCCCGAGCTGACCGCCAAGTCGCGGATCTCGGTGGATGTGGCGATCAGCCCGGAAGCGCTGGTCTGCGCCCACGTGCAGCGCTTGATTGAATACCCAGGTGCCCTGCAGGTGCTCGATTTCGCTGATGGCCGGGCGCAGTTGGTGGCGGTGCGTGCGGTGGCCGGCGGCGCTTTGGTCGGCCACGAAATCCGCGACTTGCGCTCGCACTTGCCGGATGACGTCGACGCCCGCGTGGCGGCGATTTTCCGTGCCGGGAAACCGATCATTCCGAAAGCCAGCACCTTGATCGAGGCTGGCGACGAAGTGTTCTTCCTGGCGGATCGAAAGAATTTCCGACCGGTGATGAGTGAGTTGCGGCGCTTGGATCGGCCGGTCCGACGCGTGTTTATCGCGGGCGGCGGCAACATCGGCCGCAATCTGGCCAAGGCGCTGGAAAGCAAATTCAGCGTGAAGGTGCTGGAGCGTTCTCGCGAGCGCGCCAAGAGCATCGCGGAAGATCTAGTGAAGTCGATCGTGCTGGTCGGTGACTGTGCGGATGAAGACCTGTTGCGCGAAGAGAATATTGACCAGACTGATGTTTACTGCGCGCTCACCAACGACGATGAGGCCAACATTCTTTCGGCCATGTTGGCCAAGCGGATGGGTTGCCAGCGGGTGATCGCGTTGATCAATCGTCCGGCCTATGCCGAGTTGGTCGAAGGCGGCAGCATCGACATCGCGGTCAGCCCGCAGCAAGTGACCTTGGGCGCGTTGTTGACCTGGATTCGGCAGGGCACCATGGTGCGGGTGCACAGCCTGCGCCGTGGCATGGCAGAAGCCATCGAAGCGGTGGCAATCGGCGACCGCCGGACTTCAAAAGTGATTGGCCGATCATTGGAAGAATTGGACTTGCCTCCGGCGGCTACCATCGGCGGCATTGTGCGCGGCGACAAGCTGCTGATCGCGCACCACGACGTGGTCATTGAGGCCAACGATCACATCATTTTGTTCCTGGTCGACAAACAGCAGCTGGGCCAGGTGGAAGCCTTGTTCCGCGCCGACGCCACCTGGATTTGAGGCCTGCCGAATGCGTTGGCGCGCGATTATCAAGGTGCTTGGCGTCATCATCGGTCTGATGGCGCTGACCAAGCTGCCCTCACTGCTGTTGGCGCTGGCGTTGGACGAGCCCACGGTGGCGGTGTTCGCGGGCAGTGCTTGTTTTACCGCGCTGCTCGGATTGAGCCTGTGGTGGCCGTGTCGGAACAGCAGCTATCAAATGCGCCTGCGCGATGGTTTTCTGATCGTCACCTTGACCTGGGTCGCTGCCAGCTTGGTGTCGTCACTGCCGTTGATGGCCGGGCCTCCCCACCTCAGCTTTGCTGACGCCGTTTTTGAGGCGACGTCTGGACTCACGACCACCGGTGCAACTGTCATTTCCGGTCTCGACAGTCTCCCGAGATCGATGCTGCTGTACCGGCAAGTGCTGCAGTTTTTCGGCGGCATGGGCATCGTGATTCTGGCCGTCGCGATCCTGCCGATGCTCAAGATCGGCGGCACGCAACTGTTTCGTGCGGAGACGACCGGACCCTCGCGCGACAGCAAGTTGACGCCACGCATTGGCGAGACCGCGAAGGCGCTGTGGCTGGTCTATTCAGGCCTGACCGCGATGTGCGCGCTCGCCTTTTGGGTCGCCGGGATGTCGATATTCGACGCCATCTGCCATGCCTTGAGTACGGTGTCGACCGGCGGGTTTTCGACCCACGACGCCGCCCTGGGGCATTGGGATAGTCAGCTGATCGAATTAGTCGCCATCGTGTTCATGATCTTGGGCGGGGTCAACTTCTCGCTGCACTTCATCGCGTGGCGCAACGCCAGCGTGAATCACTACTTTCAGGATTCCGAGTTGCGTGGCTATCTCGGCATTTTGGCCGGTGCCAGTCTGTTGGTGGCGGTCATTCTGTGGTGGGGGCAAGACTACTCGTCAATCTCGCAATCGCTGCGCTTCGGCACCCTGATGGTGGTGTCGGTGATGACCACCACCGGGTATGCGGTCAGCGGCTTTGACACCTGGACGGGCATTGCACCGATGCTGCTGATGATCGTGTCCATCATCGGCGGTTGCTCCGGATCAACCGTCGGCGGCTTGAAGGTGGCGCGAGTCATCATGGTGCTGCGCCACGGCATGCGCGAAGTGCGCCAGCTGGTGCATCCGAAGGGTCAGTTTCTGGTCAAGATGGGCGGCAAGCGGGTGTCCGAAAGCGTGGTGCTATCGGTCAGTGGGTTCATTACCTTGTGGATGGCTTGTGCGGTCTTGATCTGGTTGGGCTTCATCGCCGCCGGCCTCGACATGCAGTCGGCTTTTGGGGCCATGGTCGCCACGATCAGCAACTCGGGGCCCGGCTTGGGTGAAGTCGCTTACACCTTCGGCACCGTCAATGACGCCGCTGTGTGGTTGGGCACGCTCAGCATGTTGCTCGGTCGGCTCGAAGTGTTCTCGATCCTGGTCCTGCTCACGCCCACCTTCTGGCGCGAGTAAGGTCGGCTGCGCGATCCAATGCCGCACTCGTTCGGCAATATGGCGAGCCTCTGCTGCGGCCAGATAGCCGAGCGTGGTACTGCTGCCATTGCGGGCGCCCGCACTGTCGATATCGACGTGCGCCATATCCGCTCGTCGATCAAACCATGACTGCCGCAGGCGTACGCATTGGATGCGTTCGCGCTCAACGATGACCCAGCGCCGCTGCAACCAGCCGCTGCGCCACAACACCCGCTCGGCATCCACGCTGTAGGCAGAAAACGCCGCGTCGCGCTGACTTGCAAGCAACAAGCCCGGTGCCAGCAGCAGTAGCAGGAATGCTTCCGGTCCCACATGCACGCTGATCGCGACGCTGGCGACAAGCAACAGAAATAGCGGGAACTTGACCGTGCGTCGCCACGCCCCGGGATGGATGCCATGCCAGGTCGGTTGTTCCCAACGGATGCCAGGCAGAAACCTTCGCAACAAGGCATCAATGCTGCCCGCTGGAGCAATGGGCAGCAGCGCATCGATTCCCTTGTCGCTGCCATCGGCTTGTTTGGCGGCGGTTTCGACATGCAGCGCGCGGCGATCAAACCGCCGCAGCAGCCACGGTTCGCGCACCAGCCAGCGCTGGATCTTTGGCAATGAAGTGTGACTGGTCGTGCGCGTCAGCAAGCCGCCTTCAACGCTCATTTTCGACCCAAGCTCACTCAGCACAAAGCCGTAATGACGCAGCAACACCATCACGGTGCCAAGCAAGCGCACCAACAGGGACGCGATTGCCACCAGCACGATCAGCCCGGCCAAATCGCCGATGGCGGGCGTCAGTGAAGACACTCCGTCTTCGACCCAATTGAAAACCATTGGTATTGGATTGAACCAACCGCTGGGATTAAGTTGCGCGACCACGCCGAGCCCCGCACCGACCACTACCCAGCCGCGATTGCTGCTCAATCCCAACAGCAGCAAATCGCGCGTCGAGACGGCGAGCAAGCGGTTGCTCGCAGCGCTGACTGGGGCAGGTGGTGAATCGGCATCGACAGCACTGCGTCCGCCGCGAATGCTTGCCACCAAAGCCTCTGCGTCGGCCAGCGCCAACACCTGCATCTGTGCCTCTGCGTCGCCGTCACCGGTAGCGGATTCAATTCTGACTTCGGCGACACCGACCATCCGATGCAACAGCGAGCGGCGCAACTCGACGTTGTGGATGCGCCGAAACGGCAAATGACGAACGCCGCGTTGCAGCAGACCACTGCGAATCACCAGCGCATCTGCATCGACCCGATACGTAAAGGTGAAGTAGCGCCACACCGCCAGCAAACTCAAACCAATCGCACTTACCAATGCGGCGATCTCCTGCCAATCGCCGCCACGACCAAACACCAACAGGGCGACCAAGGGCAGCGCGAATTGGCGCAGTTGCGCGATCAGTACAAACACCCACGAAAACGGATGCAGTCGGCGTAAACCGACCGTCGATTCGGCGGCGGGATCAGAAGCGCTGGTCATGACCTTCCAGCAGCGCGTCGCGCAGCGCGTGCGCTCGCTCGTCCGCTAGTCCTGGCAGGCGCACGGTCGCCATCTGCGTACCGGCCGTGTGGATGAGCAGGTCGGCCAGACCCAAGCGGCGATCCAGCGGGCCGCGCTGGATGTCGGTGTGTTGCACACGCGAGCGCGGGATATGCGTTTCGGATTGCCAATAGACACCGCGATTGACGCTCAAGCCAGCTTCATCCAACCGAAACTGCACCGCCCGCGCTTGCCGCTGGGCAAATTGCCAGCTGCTGATCAGCAAGAGCGCAAGTACGCCCAGCGCGATCAGCCAGCCCAATCCGGCACCTAGTGGTCGCGCCAGTAGCGGCCGCGCAACCAGCAACACCGGCAGCCACGCCACCACGGCGAAAACCATCTGAGTGATGCGAAACGCCCAGACGGCGTTCCGATGCAGCGCTTCGTAGGGTTGCGTCGTGGCACCGCTGGGGGCGGGCAGCTCGACAAGGTCGGTTGCAGACGATTCAACGGGATCGCTGATTGGGTTATTCATGCGGGTTGGACGGTCCTTCCGGTTCGACGTGACCGCCATAGCGGGCATGGCCCGCCGCGTCGCGCGACGGATAGCGCTTGTAGGTCCATTGATATTGCGCCGGTGCCAACGCCACGCAGGCCTCAATACCGGCGTTAAGCGCGGTGGCCGCGCGCAGTGGATCGGGATCCAGCAATTCAGGCGGTGCGGGCAGCAGGCGGATGCGGAAGCCTTTCGCGTCAGGCAAACGCTCGGCAAATCCAAATACCACCACGGCGCCGGTTTTCTGCGCCAATCGCGGCAACAGCGTCATGGTCAATGCTGGCACGCCAAACAGTGGCGCATACAGACCTTCGCCGGCTTTTGGTCGTTGGTCAGGAAGGATGCCAAGCGTGCCACCGCCGCGCAGCAAAGCAAGCATGCGACGGACGGCGGCGGGTTCGGCGCGCAACGGCTCGACGCCCGGATGCGCGCGCGCTTTCACCAGCAGCGGTTCCAGTGCGGGTCGCTCGGGTGGTCGGTAGACCACCGCCAATGGCCGGCGACTGGCCAGATAGACGCTGAACAACTCCCAATTGCCGATATGCGGGGCAGCCACGATGACGCCGCGTCCACTGGCTTCGGCGGCATCCAGCAACGCCCCGCCCTCGACCTCTCGGATCAAGGCCAAGCTGCGCGCGGCGGGACGGGTCCACACGGCGGCTGTTTCCAGCGCGGTACTTGCGGTATGCCGCAGACAGGCGCGCCGCAGTTGCTCGCGCTCCTCCGCTCCGAGTTGCGGCATGCCCAAGCGAAGATTGGCGGCAGCGACCCGCGCCTCTCGCGTATGGGCGTGGCGCACTACCCAGGCCACGCTGCTAGCCAGCAGGCCCATCACGCGAAGCGGCAATCGCCCGAGCAAGGCCAGCACAAGGTAAATGCAAGTCACGGGAAAGGTCATGCGCGGGATGGTCATGCCGCGGCAGTCTACGACGCCGCGTTGCTGGTGAGCCCAGCGTTTGACGCCATCGCGTCCTCCAGCGCAGCATCCGCTGGCCATTTGACGGCGACGGAATGCAGGCTTTGATTGCGCTTATTCAGCGAGTGACCCGCGCCGCCGTGACGGTGGACGGTGAATGCGTCGGCGAGATCGGTGCCGGGTTGTTGGCCTTGGTGGCAGTATTGCCTGCCGATTCAGGTGCTGATGTCACCCGGATAACCGAACGCTTGTTGGGTTACCGCGTGTTTGCCGACGCGGCGGGACGGATGAATCGTTCGCTTAGCGAAATTCAAGGTGGCTTGTTGTTGGTCAGTCAATTCACCTTGGCCGCCGATACTCGCAAAGGGATGCGCCCCAGTTTTACGCCGGCTGCGTGTCCGGCTCATGCTGAGGCGCTATTTGATCGCTTGGTGGCCGAATGTCGACGTCAGCATGCAAGGGTGGAAACCGGCCGTTTCGGTGCCCATATGGAGGTGGCATTGGTGAATGACGGCCCAGTCACCTTGCGCCTGGAAACCTGATCCAAGCGCCGTGCCGAGCCAGAAATTCGTAACAATCGCTTTGCAAACAATCACCTGCCAGCTATAGCGGAGCTTCCACTATACTGGGCAGTTCATTTCTCCAGTCCGGGACCCCGCATGGCGACCGAAACCTCCGAGCCGCAGTCAGAAATCAAGCAGCTCATTACCAAGGGCCGTGAGCAGGGTTACCTGACCTACGCCGAAGTTAACGACCATTTGCCTGGTGACATCGTCGATCCCGAACAGATCGAAGACATCATCGGCATGATCAACGACATGGGCATCCAGGTGCACGAGGTTGCGCCGGATGCCGAGACCTTGTTGATGTCTGATTCGGCGCGTTCGTCGGATGACGAAACCGCCGCCGAAGAAGCGGTCGCCGCGTTGTCGGCACTGGATTCAGAAGCCGGCCGCACCACCGATCCCGTGCGCATGTACATGCGCGAGATGGGCACGGTGGAGCTGCTGACGCGCGAAGGCGAAATCGCGATTGCCAAGCGCATCGAAGAAGGCCTGTACCAAGTGCAATCTGCACTGGCCAGCTTTCCTTGGTCGATTCAGCTGCTGACCGAAGAATATGACCTGCACCTTGAGGGCAAGAAGCGGTTGACTGAAGTGGTCGCTGGCTATGCCGATCTCGAGGCCGCGGCTGCTGCCGAAGCCGCTGCTGCGGCGCTGATTGCGTCCGAGGCCGAAGAGGTCGAAATCGAAGACGACGAGGTCGAGGACGAGGACGCGGACGAATCTCCCGCCGATACCGGACCCGATCCGATCGAAGCCGCGCGCCGCATGGACCTGCTGAAGGGCATGTATGTGCGGTTTCAGAAGACCCACGCCAAGTACGGCTCGGCCGACAAGAAAACGATCAAGCTGCGCGAAGAAATGGCGGAAGAGTTTCTGCGGCTGAAACTGCCGCCGGGGCTGGTTGTCAGCTTTGTGGTCAAGCTGCGTGAAGTGGTCAATTCGGTGCGCAGCCACGAGCGCGTGATCATGGATCACTGCATCAAGCACGCTCGCATGCCGCGCAAAGATTTTCTGCGTACGTTCCCCGGCAGCGAAACCAGCGTCGACTGGGTCGACGAAATGCTGCGCCGCAAGCAGAAGTGGTCGTCGGGCTTGCGCGAGTACCGTGATGCCATCGTCGCCGAGCAAGAGCGTTTGATCGCGATCGAGAAAGCGCTGCACTTGTCCTTGCTCGACATCAAGGAAATCAATCGCTCGATGGCGATTGGCGAGGCCAAGGCGCGCAAGGCCAAGAAGGAAATGGTCGAGGCCAACCTGCGCTTGGTGATCTCGATTGCCAAGAAGTACACCAACCGTGGCTTGCAGTTTCTGGACTTGATCCAGGAAGGCAACATCGGCTTGATGAAGGCGGTCGACAAGTTCGAATACCGTCATGGTTATAAATTCTCCACCTATGCCACGTGGTGGATTCGCCAAGCCATCACTCGCTCGATTGCCGATCAGGCGCGCACCATTCGTATTCCGGTGCACATGATCGAAACGATCAACAAGTTGAACCGCATCTCCAGGCAGATGCTGCAGCAGTTCGGTCGTGAGCCAACGCCCGAAGAGCTGGCCAAAGAGATGGAAATGCCTGAGGACAAAGTCCGCAAGGTGTTAAAAATTGCCAAGGAGCCCATCTCCATGGAGACGCCGATTGGTGATGACGAAGACTCGCATTTGGGCGACTTCATTGAAGACACCAGCATCGAGTCGCCGGATGAAACCGCCACCGTCACCGGGTTAATGGAAACCGTGCGCGACGTTCTGGCCGGGCTCACCCCGCGCGAAGCGAAGGTGCTGCGGATGCGCTTTGGCATTGATATGAATACGGATCACACGCTGGAAGAGGTCGGTAAACAGTTCGATGTCACCCGCGAACGCATTCGTCAGATCGAAGCCAAGGCGTTGCGCAAGTTGCGTCATCCGACCCGCTCGGAGCAGCTGCGCAGCTTTCTCGATATCGAGTAGTTGCATGCGCGCTGATCGGCCACACGGCCGATCAGCGCCCGC
>JANNWF010000382.1:0-3516 GCA_031408455.1 Pseudoxanthomonas sp.
CCGTTGCCGAGCGGCTGCAACATGCAGGACTGAACGCCCCACGCGTGCTGGCGAAAGATATGCAGAACGGATACTTGCTGATTTCTGACCTGGGCAACGATCTGTTGTTGCCGGCGTTGAATCCAGCATCCGTCGACCAGCACTACGCGCAAGCCATGCGCGCCGTGCTGACAATGCAGACGTCGATGGATGCGGGCGATTTGCCCGCCTATGACGAGTCGCGCTTGGTCACCGAGATGGAGCTGCTGCCGACATGGTTTTTGCAGCGACATCTGGGCATGGACATTGCCTGCGAGCAATGGGACGTGATCGAACTCGCCTTCCGCGCGCTGGTCATCAATGCGCAAGCGCAGCCGCAGGTTTTCGTCCATCGCGACTTTCACTCGCGCAATCTGATGTTGAGCGAGTTGGGCTTGGGCATCATCGACTTTCAGGATGCCGTGCGCGGTCCGCTGACCTATGACCTAGTCTCGCTGCTGCGCGATTGTTATATCGAATGGCCGCGGGCACAGGTGGAGGATTGGGTCGAGGCGTATCGCAGGCTGGCGGTCGATGCGCAATTGACCAGCGCTGATCGCGAACGATTCTTGCGCTGGTTCGACTTGATGGGGCTACAACGGCATATCAAAGTCTTGGGCATTTTTTGCCGGCTTTGGTATCGCGACTGCAAGGCCGGCTATTTGGGTGATCTGCCCTTGGTATGGCGCTATACCCGTGAGGTCGGCCGCCGTTATCCGGAGATCGCACCGCTGACTCAATTGATCGAAACCGCGATCGGGCAACGCGATATCACCCGGCCGGCATGAAGGCATTGATCTTCGCCGCCGGCCGCGGCGAGCGCATGCGTCCGCTCACCGATCACACGCCCAAACCCTTGCTGATTGTCGGCGGTAAGCCACTGATGGTCTGGCATCTGGAAAAACTCGCGGCATGCGGCGTGACCGAGGTCGTCGTCAACACCTCGCATCTGGCCCATTGTTTCGCGCCTGTGTTGGGCGATGGCTCGACGTGGGGCCTGCGCCTGCACTTGGTTTTTGAGGGCGACGAGCCACTGGAAACCGGCGGCGGCATGCTCAATGCCCTGCCCTTGCTCGGCGACGCCCCTTTCATCGCCATCAATGGCGACATTTGGACCGATTACGCCATCCAAGCCCTGCCCCGCGAACCGGCCGGCCTCGCCCATCTCGTCTTGGTCAACAACCCCGACCACCACCCGCGTGGTGACTTTGCCTTGGGTGCCGACCAGCGCTTGCTTGCCGATGGCGAACCGCGGCTAACGTTTGCGGGCATCGGCGTGTATCGACCTGCCTTGCTCGATGGCTGGCGCGAGGTGACTGGTGATGCCGCGGGCAGCGACCTGCACCCGCCACGCTTCAAACTCGCACCACTGCTGTATGCCGCCATTCGCGCCAATCAGATCAGCGGCGAGCATCATCCGGGGCGTTGGACCGACGTCGGCACACCCGCGCGACTGGCTGCGCTGGATACTGATTTGCTGGCGCTCACGGCTCGCAGCTAAGAGTCACGCGCCGATCCAGCACAGTGACGGAAATCGGCGAATCCCCGTGAACCAGATCTAGGCGTCGCCGCGCTCCAACACCTCTCTTAAGAACGGCACGCTCAAGCGCCGCTTCGCAGCTAGGCTTTCACGGTCGAGTTGGTCTAACAGGGTGGTGAGCGTGGTGAGGTCACGGCCGACGCGGCGGAACAAGTAATCGAGAGCGGCGTCTTCAAGGGCAAGTCCGCGGCGTTGCGCTCGGGCGACCAGCAGTTCACGGCGCTGTGGCTCGGATAACGAATACAGACTCAGGCGCAGGCAATGCGCGAGTCGCGAGCGCAGATCAGGCAGGGTGATAGCGAGTTCGGAGGGTGCCGCACGAGCGGCGTAAATCAACGCGCCACCCGCGTCGCCTTGGCGGTTGTGCAAACCAAACAAAGCGCGCTCTAGTTCGCGATTGCCACCGCCATTGTCAGTCGTGTGATCGACTCGGGGGTCGCCGCACACAACGTCCAGCTCATCGATGCAAATGACATCAGCAACCGCCTGAGCCTGCAACGCCACTGCGGCGTGCGCACCCAATGTGGCCAGCGGCAAATAGGCAACACTCTGCCCGGCCGCATCCGCGGCAGCGGCGCAGGCCAACAACAGGTGCGACTTGCCGCTGCCGCTGGGTCCATCGATATAGACCCGTTGGCCGTCCCTTATCGCTGCCAGCAGCAGCGCCGGCTCGACAGCATCTGCGGGCAAGAAACAATCGAAACGCTGCTCGATGGGATAGCGCAGCGCGAGTGGCAATTGCGCCGGCTTACTCACGCGGCATTCGGCGGCGCGCCAAGGCTGGCCGCGACCGCGACGGCGGCGCTGGGGTCGTTGCTGGTGGCTTGCGGATTCGCAGCGGGATCCAGGTCGGCCGCGGTCAACACCGGCACCGCCGCGCCGTACAACTCACTGTGTCGGTACTGCTCCAGCGCATAGCGCAACAGAACCATCACGATGGCCGCCACCGGCAGGGCCAACAGCACGCCGAGGAATCCAAACAATTGACCGCCCGCCATGATCGCGAAGATCACCGCTACCGGATGCATGCCGATACGGTCGCCAACCAGCCACGGCGTGAGGACAAAGCCTTCCAGCGTCTGACCCACCGCAAATACCGCCAGCACCAGACCTACGTGCAGCCAATCGCCGTGTTGAACCAAGGTGGCGATGAGCGCAGCGGCGACGCCGACGATGCCGCCCAGATAGGGAATGAAACTGACCAAACCGGCCGACATACCGATCAGGAGCGCCAAGTCCACGCCGACCAAAGTCAGGCCAATCGAGTAGATCGCACCAAGCGCGAGCATCACTGACAGTTGCCCGCGCAGGAATGAAGACAGCACAGCGTCGGATTGCACCGCCAACCGCTCAATGACCGGCTGGATGGCGCGCGGCAACAATCGGTCGACTTGCGCGACCAACACGTCCCAATCTCGCAACAGGTAGAACGTCACCACCGGCACCAGCAGCAGGTTGGTCAGAAACAGGACCACCGCCAAACCAGACTTCGACAGGCCACCGAGCACAGCAGTGGCAAAGCCGCCGGCTTGCTTCCAGTGCTCCTTCAGCAGATCCACCAGACTGGTGACCTCGATGCCTTCAATGTCAAACCCGGTTCGTGCCTTGATCCAAGGCAACACCGTGTCTTGACCCCACGCCAGATACACCGGCAGCCGATCAATGAAACTGCTGACCTGGCGCTCGACCATGGGCACCAGCAGCACCACAAACAGCACGATCGCCAGCGTCATCAGGCTGAACACCACGCAGACGGCCGCCGTCCGCGAGAGCTTGCGCGCCTCCAAGCGATCCACCAGCGGATCACCCAAATAGGCGAGCAAAGCAGCTGCCGCGAACGGCGTCAGGATCGGTGCCAACAGATAGGTCACACCACCCAAAAGCAGGGTGAGCGCGACCAGTTGCCATTTTTGGGTGTCAGTCATGGGGCGTAGGAGCGGGGCTGGGGGCTGGGGGCT
>JANNWF010000383.1:0-9825 GCA_031408455.1 Pseudoxanthomonas sp.
CTTTGGTCAACTTTGTGGCCAGCATGCGCGGCTATCAAAACAGCATGGTCGAGGCCGAGCGGCTGTTCAATCAGCGCATGTTTCAGCAAGTCGATCTGCTTGAGTACACCTTGCCAGACTTGCTGGCGCGCGGGGATATCCGCGAGGGCAAGTTGTGGAAGCGGGCGCGCTCAAGCGGCGTCGGGGCCACGCTTGAGTTCCAATGGTTTGGCGCTGATGAACGGCTGTTGGCGCATACCGACCTGATGCCAAATACGTTGATTACGCCGCTCAAGGAGGGTTTCGAATTCGTCAACTTGAACGGCTATCGTTGGCATGTTCTGGTGACCCGCAGTGCCGATCGCAACAGTTGGTTCGTGCTGGCCGAGCGCGATGATCAGCGCTATCGCATGGCCGAGTCGGTGATCGGTCCGGCGGTGTATCCGATGGTCTTCGCGATACCCATCCTCGGCATCATCATCTGGACCTTGCTCGGCATCGGCCTAAAGCCCATCCAGCGTCTGGCCACCGATGTCGAACGGCGCGAAGCCACTGACCTGCGGCCGCTGGATGATGCGCAGATGCCCAGCGAGCTTCGCCAGTTGGCCCGATCCGCCAACGCACTGTTGCGCCGGCTTGAAGCCTCGTTTGCCCGTGAATCGCGTTTCGCAGCAGACGCCGCGCACGAGCTGAGAACGCCGATTGCCGCACTCAGTATTCAATGCGAGAACCTGGCTTTCGCGGCACCCGAACACAGCGCCAGCATCGCCAAGCTGCACGCCGGTATCGAGCGTATGCATCACGTGGTGAGCCAGATCCTGATCCTGAATCGGGTTGCGCCTGACCACTACATGGCCAAATTCGAGCCGGTCAATCTGTGTCATCGCGCGAGGGAAGCGATCGTGCTGCAAGGCGAAACGCTGCAAGACCGCACCGACGACATCGAGTTTTCCGGGCACGATGCGTGGCTATTGGGCGACGCCCATGCCTTGGATTCACTGCTCAGCAATCTGCTGGGCAACGCCATCAAGTTCACCCCAGTCGGCGGCCGCATCCACGTTTCGGTGGAGCCCGTCGGCAGTCTCGCTAGGCTCAAAATCGTCGACAGCGGTATCGGCATTCCGCTCGCACAACGAGAGCGTGTGTTTGATCGCTTCTACCGTCTCGGTGGTGACCGCCATGACTCGCATTCGGTGGGCTGCGGCTTGGGCCTGTCCATCGTCCGGCAAGTGGCTGATCTGCACGGCGCGACGGTGACCATGACCGATACGCCGTCGGGTCAGGGCCTGTGTGTCATCGTTGATTTTCCGCTCGCTCCGCTTTCGGCAAAAGCCCACAGCGAAAATCCTGCGGTCACATCGAAGGAGGCGGCTCGCCAGTGAAGCGATCGTTGTCGGTTTTCTGCTTGTTTGGCGGGCTGCTCGCTGGCAACGCCTGCGCGGCACCACCGGATTACGTGATCGATATTCGCGATCACTTGTTTTATCCGGCCGAGCTAGTGGTGCCGGCTAACACCAAGATACGGCTGATCGTCACCAACCATGATCCTTCACCTGAGGAGTTCGAAAGTTACGAGCTGAATCGCGAGAAAGTCATCATGGGCGGCGCCAAGGCGATCATCTTCTTGGGACCGCTGGAGGCAGGCGTGTACCCGTTCTTTGGCGAGTTCAATCCGAAAACGGCGCAAGGCACGCTACGAGTGGAGCCCTAAGCATGCTCGACTCGGTGTTGCTAGTGCTACGGGAAGTGCTGGAGGCGGCGCTGTTCATCAGCCTGTTGTTTGCGCTGTGCAGCAAGCTGAGATTGCGCTGGCGATGGGGTGTGATTGCGATCAGCGGTGGGCTGCTTGCTTCCTGGCTGCTGAGTCATTTCGCCTACGTAATCGCTGAGGCGGGTGAGGGTATCGGCCAAGAATTGGTCAATGCCTTGCTTTACGCAATCGCGATCCTTTGTTTCATGTTGCTCAACGCCATCTTGATTTCGCTTTTATTCGCGGGCCCGATGGATGAGGGCAGCACCGCCAGACGCTTGACTCGCCCCAGTCAGGTCTACGTGCTATCGGCGCTGGTGGTCGCTTGCTCAATCGCACGCGAGGGCTCGGAAGTGTGGATCTACCTGTCGGGATTCAGTCTCGATTGGGCGACGCTGGCATCGGCTGTGATGGGCGGACTGGTGGGCGCGGGCATCGGTGTCAGTCTTGGCAGCTTGGTGTACTACGGGTTTGCGTTCATGCGTGATCGCTACTTTTTCCCCTTGTTCGTGGTGTTGACCAGCTTCGTCATCGGTGGCTTGGCCATGCAAGTGGCAAAACAGCTCATGCAGATTGGCTGGCTGGAGTCGGGCCGGCCGATCTGGGACACGACGTGGTTAGTGAACGAGCGCTCATGGTTTGGCGAGATGCTGCGCGCCTTGTTTGGCTATGACGCCAATCCCGACCGCACTCAGGCGATGTGCTATTTCGGTGCCTTGGTGATAAGCCTTGTCATCATCGGCGTCAAACTGGTTTGGCAGCGGCGCAATTCGCATGCGTAGCGTTCATTTCATTGCCTGCGTAATGTGCCTGTTGGCCCTCGCTGACAGCGCGATTGCTGCGACTGACGGCGTGTATCACCCTTACGTTTCGCGCAACGAGCGCGAACTGGAATATGGCGTGACCTGGCGCGGCATAGGCGACCATCCACTGTCCTATCAGCGAGTGAGTTTCGCTTACGCGTGGGCAGATCACGTCTCGACCGAGCTATACCTGTTGTCCGAGTCGCCGTCGCATTCGCAGGCGCGCATCCGCGGCTATGAATTGGAGACCAAGTGGCAGCTGACCGAGCAGGGAGAGTTCTGGGCTGATTTTGGGTTGCTGTTCGAGATCGAGGGCGGCAAAGGCTTTGAGGAGCGCGAGCTCAGCGTGGCGCTATTGGTGGAAAAGGAGCTCGGCAACCGCTGGGTCGCCGCCGCCAACGGCATCGTCGAATACGAATTTGGTGACTTGATCGAGAACGAGTTCGAGACCGCACTGCGAGCGCAACTGCGATATCTGAAAAGCCCGGCCTTCGAGCCTGCCATCGAGCTGTATCTGGACGATCAGGACTACGCCATTGGCCCAGCGCTGCTCGGCGCTTACCGCTTTTCAGCCGGCAAACAGATTCGCTGGGATATCGGCCTGCCGCTGGGCATCAAACACGACACGCCGTCGACCAGCCTGCGGATCAATCTGGAGTTTGAGTTCTAGTCGAGCACGATGATGCGATCTGTCGATGCCTCGTGCCCTGAGCCAACCTGCGTCCCAACCTCCAACCTCCGTCATTCCGGCGCACGCCGGAATCCACGTCGTACCTCGAACCAGCAGACGTTGGATTCGGGCCTGTCTCGGGACGACGAGTCCTTGAGTGAGTGACTAGTGACTCGCAGCCAATCAGCGGACGTCGGATGCGATAATCCGCGGCCTCTAGCGGCCGGAACGATGACCATGTCCCACTCCCGAATCGACTCCTCGCGACTCATTCGCGCACCGCGCGGCAGCACCCTCAGCTGCAAGAGCTGGCAGACGGAGGCGGCCTTCCGGATGCTGCAAAACAATCTCGATCCCGATGTGGCGGAGAACCCCACCGAGTTGGTCGTCTATGGCGGCATTGGTCGCGCCGCGCGTGATTGGGCGTGCTACGACGCAATCCTGAAGGCCCTGCGCGAGTTGGAGGACAACCAGACGCTGTTGGTGCAATCCGGCAAACCAGTGGGCGTGTTTCCGACCCATCCCGATGCGCCGCGAGTGCTGATCGCGAACTCGAATCTGGTGCCGCACTGGGCGACCTGGGAGCACTTCAATGCGCTCGATGCCAAGGGCCTGATGATGTACGGGCAGATGACCGCAGGCAGTTGGATCTACATCGGCTCGCAAGGCATCGTGCAAGGCACTTACGAGACCTTCGCCGAGATGGGTCGCCAGCATTTTGCGGGCAATCTGGCTGGTCGATGGGTATTGACCGCGGGACTGGGTGGCATGGGTGGCGCGCAGCCTTTGGCCGCGACGATGGCGGGTGCCTCGATGCTAGCCGTCGAATGCCGGCAGTCGAGCATCGACATGCGATTGCGCACGCGCTATGTGGATGAGCAAGCCACCGATCTGGATGACGCCTTGGCGCGCATGCGCGCGCACTGCGAGGCCGGTCGTGCGGTGTCGGTGGCCTTGCTCGGCAATGCGGCCGAGATCCTGCCCGAATTGCTGCGACGCGGCGTGCGCCCCGATGCGGTTACCGATCAAACGAGTGCTCACGATCCGCTGCACGGCTATTTGCCGGCTGGCTGGTCGGTGGACGAGTGGCTGACTGAGCAAAAGGCCAATCCGCAACGCGTCATTGCAGCGGCCAAGCAATCGATGCGCGTGCACGTCGAAGCCATGTTGGATTTTCATCGGCAGGGCATTCCGACCTTTGACTACGGCAACAATATCCGCCAGATGGCGCAGGACGTCGGCTGCGAAGACGCGTTCGCCTTTCCTGGCTTTGTGCCGGCGTATGTGCGGCCGCTGTTTTGTCGCGGCGTCGGCCCGTTTCGCTGGGTCGCGTTGTCGGGGGATCCCGAAGACATCGCCCGCACCGATGCCAAGGTGAAGGAGTTGATGCCACATGACGCCCACCTGCATCGTTGGCTGGACATGGCTGCCGATCGCATTGCCTTCCAAGGCTTGCCGGCGCGAATCTGTTGGGTTGGCTTGGGTGATCGACACCGCTTGGGGCTGGCCTTCAATGCGATGGTGCGATCGGGCGAATTGAAGGCCCCCATCGTCATTGGCCGCGATCATCTGGATTCGGGATCGGTGGCGTCACCCAATCGCGAGACCGAATCCATGCTGGATGGCTCGGATGCGGTATCCGATTGGCCGCTGCTCAACGCCATGTTGAACGTCGCCGGTGGCGCGACCTGGGTGTCGCTGCATCACGGCGGTGGCGTCGGCATGGGTTACAGCCAGCACAGCGGTGTGGTGATTGTTTGCGACGGCACGGCAGCCGCCGATCAACGCGTGGCCCGCGTGTTGTGGAACGTCCCCGGCACCGGCGTCATGCGCCACGCCGATGCCGGCTATGAGATTGCTCGCGACTGCGCCAAGCAGCAGGGGTTGAATCTGCCGATGCTGTAGCGGCGTGCCGATGACTGGCGCAGTCGAGCAAGCTCAGCTCGACACAAGCCAAACGGACGTCTCGGTTGTGCGAGCTCGTGTAGAGCCGAGCTTGCTCGGCTGCTCTTGGATGACAGCGGCGAGGCGCAGCGGAGCAAGCTCCGCTCTACAAAAGCCGAGACGATATTTGATGAGTTTTCACCGCCAAAAAAACGCAATACACACCGTCGATATCACGATCACGCCCACCAGATCCAGCACCGACCCTTCGCGCATCATTCTCCGCAGCGGCACATGGCCGGTGCCATAGGCGACCAGGTTGGGCGCAGTCGCCACCGGCAGCATGAAGCCGCAGCTCGCGGCCAACACAGCGGGCACCATTAGCAGCGCGGGGTCGAGGCCGGTCACAGCGGCCGCCGCAGCAAGAATCGGCATCAGCAGCACCGCGGTGGCCGTATTGCTGGCGATTTCCGACAGCAAGGTCACTACCACACAGATGGCGATAATCAGCAGCCACACTGGCCAGTCGCGCAGGCCAATCAGCGTGCCCGCGATTCGATCACCCAAGCCGCTGGATGAAAACGCGGTCGCCAGCGCGATACCGCCCGCAAACAACACCAGCGCGTTCCACGGCACTCGCTCAGCGGTGGGCCAATCCAGCAAAGCGCTGCCCTTGCCATCGGGAATGATGGCCATCAGCAACACACCGGTGAGGGCGATGCTGGCATCGGTCGCCGACACCAATCCGGTCCATTGCGACCAGCCGCCAAACGGCTCGCTGCGAAAAACCCAGGCGAAAACGATCACCCCAAACACAGCGAGCACCCGCCATTCCGCAGGCTGCCACGCGCCAAGTGTCGGAACGGTAGCCGCAGGCGACCCGCGCAGACCACGGCCCAGCCATAGCGCGAGGATGGGCAGCATGATCAGCACGATAGGCACGCCGAATTGCATCCACTCGAGAAAGCCCATGCGGGTGCCGGTGGCGCGCGCATACGCCTCCATGAACACCAAATTCGGCGGTGTGCCAATCGGCGTGCCCCAACCGCCGACGCTGGCCGAATAGGCGATGCCCAGCACCAACGGCACCTTGAGGCGTTCATCGCGATAGTCGGTCAAGACCGCCATCGCTACCGGCAACATCATCAGCGTGGCGGCGGTGTTGCTGATCCACATGCTGATCAGGCCGGTGGCAAAGATGAAGCCCCACAGCAAATGGCGACCGCTGTGGCCGCCGAAGGCGCGCACCATGCCCAGCGCCAGCCGCCGATGCGCCTGATTGCGCTCCAGCGCCGCCGCCATCATGAAGCCGCCCATCAGCAGCAAGATCAGCTCATTGCCGAATGCCTCGGCCACTTGCTTGGGTGTGATCACGCCCGCGATCGGTAGCAGGCACATGGGAATCAACGCTGTGAACGCCGCCGGGATCGGCTCAAACAACCACCACAATCCGATCCAGACCAGCACGCCAACGGTAATCGCCAGCGCGCTGGATTCGCCCTGGGCGTACATCAGCAGTGTGGTCGCGACGGCGAGCGCCGGCGCGCCGAGCATGACCAGCAGGCGTGTGCGTGACGAGAGTGCTTGGCCTTCTTCAATCATTGATTCAAGTCTCTGAAAGGGTCGGCTCGGCGATGGATTGAATGCCACCTTCGTACGATGGGCGGCGGCGGTGTGACGGGTCAGCATAGTGACTCAGCCAGCGGGCCGGCGGCGAGGGTTTGATGGCTTTGACGCATTGCTCGGGATCGACTGTGTGTCGACGCAATCGACCATGCCTCGCGCATGGCAGCATGTGCCACTAACGTCACAGGCACCGGAACCGATGACTCAGCATCCACGGGCCAGCACGCGACTGGCTGATCTGCATCGCGACGGCAAGCGTGTCAGCGCGGCGGATGCCGTGCGGCTGATTCGTGACGGCGACACCGTCGCCACCGGCGGCTTCGTCGGGATTGGGTTTGCAGAGAATCTGGCGGTGGCGCTGGAGCAGCGCTTTCTCGCCGAGGCGCAGCCGCGCGATCTGACCCTGGTGTATGCCGCCGGCCAAGGCGATGGTCGCAGCCGCGGCCTCAACCATCTCGGCCACGAAGGTCTGGTCGCAAAAGTGATCGGTGGACACTGGGGTCTGGTGCCGGCGCTGCAGAAACTCGCCGTCGACAACCTCATCGAGGCTTGGAATCTGCCGCAGGGCGTGATCTCCCATTTGTTCCGCGACATCGCCGCCGGCAAGCCGGGGCATTTGTCGCGGGTCGGTCTTGGCACCTTCGTCGATCCGCGTTTCGGCGGCGGCCGCTTGAACGCACGCACCACGGCTGAGCTGGTAAAAGTGATGCCGATCGATGGCGAGGACTATCTGTTCTACAAGGCGTTTCCCATCGACGTCGCCCTGATCCGCGCCACCACCGCTGACCCCGAAGGCAACCTAAGCATGGAGCGCGAGGCGCTCACTCTTGAAGCCTTGGCGATCGCGATGGCGGCGCGCAATTCCGGCGGCATCGTGATTGCTCAAGTCGAGCGCTTGGCCGACAGTCACGCGCTGTCTTCGCGGCAAGTCAAAGTGCCCGGCGTGCTGGTCGATTGCGTGGTGCTGGCGGAGCAGCCCGAGTACCACCAGCAGACTTTCGCCGAGCCCTACAGCGCTGCGTTTGCCGGCGAGCTGCGCGTGCCGGCGGCTAGCGTGATTCCCATGGCCGCCGGACCGCGCAAGGTGATCGCCCGCCGTGCCGCACTTGAGCTGCGCCCGAACGCCGTGGTCAACCTCGGTATCGGCATGCCCGAGGGAGTGGCCGCGGTGGCCGCCGAGGAGCGCGTGATCGATCTGATTACCTTATCGACCGAGCCCGGCACCATTGGTGGCATTCCCGCCGGCGGGCTCAACTTCGGCGCGGCAGTGAACGCGCAAGCGGTGATCGACCAGCCCTATCCGTTCGATTTCTACGACGGCGGCGGCTTGGACATCGCGTTCCTAGGTTTGGCCCAAGCCGACGCCGAGGGCAACCTCAATGTCAGCCGCTTCGGCCGCCGCTTGGCCGGCGCCGGTGGCTTCATCAACATCAGCCAGAACGCCAAGAAGCTGGTCTTCGTCGGCAGCTTTCTGGCCGGCGAGGGTGCCGAATCGGTGCGCAAGTTCGTGCGCCGAGTCGAACACCGCACCTTCTCCGGCCGCGAGGCCATGCGCCGTGGCCAGCCGGTGCTTTACGTCACCGAGCGCTGCGTGTTTCGCCTGCACAGCGAAGGTATCGAATTGATCGAAGTCGCCCCCGGCATCGACATCGAACGCGATCTGCTGGCACAAATGGACTTCCGCCCGGTGATCGAACGCGCCCCAATCCTGATGGACGCAGCCTTGTTCACCGACGCCCCCATCGGCCTGCGCGAACGTCTGCTGACAGTGCCATTGGCCGACCGCCTCGCCTTTGATGCCGAATCCAACACCCTGTTCGTCAACTTCGAACGCCTGCGCATCCGCACCCCCGCCGACGTCGCCGCCGTCCGCCGCGAAGTCGAATCCCGCCTCGCCCCGCTGGGCCAGCGCGTCTACGGCATCGTCAACTACGACCACTTCGAACTCGACCCCGACGCCCGCGATGCCTGGGCTGAGATGGTCTACGACCTGGTCGCCCGCTACTACCTCAACGTCACCCGCTACGGCACCTCGGGATTCTTGCGCGCCAAGCTAGGCGACGCCCTAACCGCCCGCGGCGTCGCCCCGCATTTGTACGAGTCAGCGGAAGAGGCGCGCGCGCATTTGCGCGAGTCTCCATAGGGCGGGCTTCGGCGCCTCGGCCCGCCATTTCGTCATCCCGCGAAGGCTGTTCGGCGGGCCAAGGCCCGCCCAACGCTTGTGCCGCCAGGCTTCCGCTATTCCGCAAGCAGCTTGACCATGAAGACATTGAACTCCGTCGCCGTGTAGTCACTGAAGGCGCCGCACCAATCAAAACCGTTCCTCCGATACAGCGCGTGAGCCGCGTCGAACGCTGGTCCGGTGCCGGTTTCGAGGTACAAGCGCGTGAATCGCCTTTCCATGGCAGTTCGTAAAATCTCATCGAGAACGGCCTGAGCAACGCCTTGCTTCAAGTAAGCATTCCGCGTCCGCATCGACTTGACCTCGCCCGAGACTGCATCAAGTTCCTTCAACGCGCCGCAGCCACACATTGCTTCACCCATCCACGCCGTCCAGAACAGCACGTCAGGCGCGCGCAAACTCTCCAAGGCCAACGCATGAACACTGCCCGCCGGTGAGTTGCTGTGCATTCCGAACAAATGCTCGGCGATGAGCTGCTGGGCTTCGGGTGACGTCAGATCGTCGAGTTGGACGCGGATGGGCATTGTGGAACCGGCAGCGGGTGTCAGGGATGGTTTGCGGGAGTCAGGTCGCGTTCCTCGGGAGTCAGCGGTGCTTGATTGATTCGCTACAGCCGCTTTGCCATGACAACATCCCGTTGCGGATCAGCGCCCAATTGAAATACCTGTTCACCGTGCTCAAGGAACCCGACTTTTCCATAAAACGCTCGCGCTCGCGGGTTGTGCTCCCACACGCCTAGCCAAACCACATCGCACCCGCGACCCTCGAGTTCCAGGAAACAACGGGTAATGAGATCGGGTGCAACTCCCTTTCCGTGCCAAGCACTCGCAACGTACAGCCTCTGAATTTCTCCGGGCGAATTGCCCGGAACGCAAGCAGGCGCGCCAGCAAAACGAAGTTGGGCGAAGCCTATTGGCTGGCCTGCACACTC
>JANNWF010000384.1:0-14015 GCA_031408455.1 Pseudoxanthomonas sp.
CCGCAGTCGTGCAGCAGGCCAGCAATTTTCAGTTCGTAGCGGTCGGCGTCGCTCATCCGGAAGCCCGCCATCGGTCCCAACGCCGATTGCGCGGCGGCATCGGCCAGCATCATGGTCAGCGCCGGTACGCGTTCGCAGTGTCCGCCGGTGTAGGGCGATTTTTCGTCGATGGCGCTATTGATCAATTTGATCAGCGACTCGAACAGCTCGGCCATCTGCTCGATCAGGCGCCGATTGTTGAGCGCTATCGCGGCTTGCGAAGCCAGTGACTCGACCAACTGCCGATCCGCATCACTAAACGCGCGGACCGCGCCGTCTGTGCCCATGGAATTGATCAGCTGCAACACGCCGATGATGTCGCCGGCGTGGTCCTTCATCGGCACCGTCAAAAACGATTCCGAGCGATAGCCATTCTTGTTATCGAAGGCGCGTGTGCCGGAGAAGTCGAAACCCGGCTCGTCGTAAGCATCAACGATGTTGACCGTGTTGCCGGTCAGCGCGGCATGGGTGACCACCAGCGAGTGGTTTTCGCTGCCATCGGCCAACATCAACGAGATCGGTGCCAGCCGAATGGGCTTGCCGCTGAAGCCACCTTCGAACAGCTTCAGCGTGTTGTTGCGCAAGACGTCAAAAATCAACGTCTCGCCTTCTTTGCGATACAGAGTGACGCCATCCGCCAGGGTGAACTGACGCGCCGCCTCGACGATGCGCTCCATCAAGCTGCCCATGTCGCGGTCAGACGACAGCGCTGCGCCGATGCGATTCAGCGTTTCAAGGCGGATCAGAATCTCGTCTTCGCTGGCCACGATGAGCGTCCCCCGGTTGCCCGCAGTGTGGCGACTGAGTGAAGGCGGCGCAACTTCCCATGGACCCTCCATGATTCGAACTCGCCTTCATCCGGCGGCTTCGCCCTTACGCAGGGCTTTCGCGCCCCGGCCCCTCGCTTTCGCGTCGCATCGGTATCATCGCCACCCATGCTTTCGAACTTGCCAGCCTTTCTGCGGATTCCGCTCGCAATCCTGGTGGTTGCGGTCAATACCGTACTGCTCACGACGACGCTGTTTGTCGCTGCGTTGATCAAGTTTCTGGTGCCTGTGCCGCGCTTTCGGCGCTTCATGTCGGCTCGGTTGGTGGCCTTGGCCGAGTTGTGGATTGCGATCAACAGCGCGGCGATCCGGGCATTCACTCGCACCCAGATCATCGTCGAGGGTGCCAACGACTTGCGCTACGAGGGCTGGTATTTGGTGATCAGCAATCACCAAAGCTGGGTCGACATTCCTGTGCTGCAAGCCGCCTTCAATCGCCGTATGCCCTTCTTCAAGTTCTTTCTGAAGAAAGAACTCATCTGGGTGCCGTTTTTGGGCTTGGCTTGGTGGGCCTTGGACTATCCCTTCATGCGTCGCTATGACCGCGCCACCCTTGAACGGCATCCCGAATTGCGTGGCCGCGACCGCGCCGAAACCCGACTCGCCTGCGAACGCTTCCGCAGCATTCCGGTGTCGGTGATGAACTTTGTCGAAGGCACTCGCTTCACCAAGCAAAAGCACGCCGGGCAAGCATCGCCGTTTCGGCATTTGCTTAAGGCCCGCAGCGGCGGCGTCGCCTTCGTGGTCGATGCCATGGGCGACATGCTGCAATCATTGGTGGACATCACGTTGGTGTATCCCGCGGGCAAGCCCACCGTGATGGACCTGATCGCCAATCGCATCCCCAGCGTCGAAGTCCACGTCCGCGAGCGACCGTTGCCGGCAGATCTGCTGAATGGCGATTACGACAACGACGCCGACTATCGCGAACGCTTTCAAGCCTGGTTGAACGGGATTTGGGTGGACAAGGACGCCCTGATTGCGGAGCGCCTGAGTCAAACCAGCTCGAATCTGGGGTCGTCAAATCAGGCGCGCGTGAGTTCGGCCGAGCCCAAGCGAAGGACGTGAGTCAGCGATGTGTCTGATCGCGTTCGCGTGGAACGCGCACCCGCGCTACGCGCTTGTCGTGATCGCCAATCGCGACGAATTTCACGCCCGTCCGGCGGCTCCGGCTGCTTGGCAGGGCGATGATCCCAGCGTAATCGGTGGTGTCGACCTGCAAGCCGGCGGCAGTTGGCTGCAGGTCTCGCGTCGCGGGCGGCTCGCTGCTGTCACCAACTATCGTCAAGGCCTCAATCCACCACCTTCAGCGTTATCGCGCGGCGCGCTGGTGGTTGATTTTGTCCGTAGCCATGACGCTGCGGTCGACTTTGCTGCCGCAAGCAACTCGACGACTGCAGCAGTCGGGCGCCACACGCTGTTGCTTTGGGACGGCAGCCGCCTGTGGCAGAGCGGCAACTATCCTGCGGCACACGCCGCCGTGATTGCTCCCGGTCTGCATGTGTTATCGAACGCTGCACTCGATGCACCTTGGCCGAAGTGTCTTCGCGTGCAGTCGGCATTGGCGGACTGGCTGCGCAAGGATGCGGCGCAAGCCGACCCGGCTAGCACGGAGCTTCTTTTCACCGCGCTCGCCGACGCCACCCAAGCCGTTGACCCGGCGCTGCCTGCCACCGGCATTCCCATCGAGTGGGAGCGCCGCCTCTCATCGGCATTCATCCACGGCAGCGACTACGGCACCCGGTGCAGCACCGTCGTCTTGATCAGCCACAGCGGCGAGATGATGTTCGAGGAGCGTCGCTTCGGCGCGCAGGGTGTGGCGGCGGGGGTGACCCGATGGCAAGGCCAGCGGCTGCAAGACTAGAATCGCGGCCAGCTGCCATCCTCGCGCACTGGGTGCACAGTTTGGCGACGACTTCACCACCAATGGAGAACTCCAAATGGCACTCGGTGCGTTTTCGGTCAGCCTCGCGGTGAAGGACATCGCGATCTCACGAGCGTTTTACGAGCAGCTTGGCTTCAGCGTGATGGCGGGAAATCAAGCGCACGGTTACCTGATCATGGCCGATAGCGCGACCAAGATCGGCCTGTTTCAGGGCATGATCACGGCCAATACCTTGACTTTCAATCCGGGCTGGACGCAGGAGTGCGAGACGCTGCCCGCGTTCGAGGATGTGCGCGCCATTCAATCTCGATTGCAGGCCGCAGGCGTGGTGATGAGCGCCGCGTCTGACCTGGAATCGACGGGTCCGGCGCACTGCGTATTCAGCGATCCGGACGGCAACGTGATCATGTTTGATCAGCATGTGGCGAAGCCAGATTAGTTCAGTCGTAAGCCATCGCGCTAGGTGATGCAGGCTGTGCGCATACCGGCATTCTCGCTGCATCGAGTGAGGGCTTCAGCCGCGCAGGCGATGATCGGGTGGGTGCTTTGTCTGGTCACGATGAGCTCAGTGTCGGCGCAGCCACCGGGTGAAGCATTGGCTGCCGCCGCGTTCGACCAAATCGGCGTCACCACCAGCTATGACGGCAGTTACCGTCGACTTGGGTATCCGAACGGCGATGTGCCGACCGCGACCGGCGTCTGCAGCGATGTGCTGATCCGCGCCTTGCGCCACGTCGGCGTCGACTTGCAGGTAGCGGTCCATCTCGATATGCGGGCCAACTTTCAGCAGTACCCAGCTGACTGGGGACTGACGCGCAGCGACCGCAACATCGATCATCGGCGGGTGCCCAACCTCGAAGTCTATTTTCAGCGGCAAGGCTGGGCAGTCGAAACCAACGCGGCGAGGTTCGAGGCGGGCGACATCGTCAGTTGGCGGCTGGACTCCGGCTTGCCGCACATCGGCATCCTCTCAACCAAGCGCGTGGGCGGTCGGCCGCTGGTGATCCACAACATTGGCACCGGCGTACAAGAGGAAGACGTGTTGCACGCGTGGCGCAAGGTGGGGCACTACCGAATGCCAAGGAACCCGCTTTGACCGAGTGGCAGCAGCTGTTGGCCTCACTCGCCACAGCAGGGGTCGAATGCCGCGCTGCAAACTCCTTCCGGGCTGAAACCGCATTCGATGGGTTTGCCAAACACGTAGCGCCAAGTAGTTGCCGCGAATTCTGTAACGCCACACATGTGCGATCGAAACCACGCCATTTGTTCACCCTGCCCGAGCGGGAGGACGTGATAACCTACGTTATAACTTAGACGACGACACCCGCCATGAAACTCAAAATCACCACTATCGGCAACTCCGCTGGCGTCATCCTGCCCAAGGAATTGCTCGCCCGCCTGCGGCTTGAAAAAGGCCAGGAACTGCACGCATTTGAGACGCCCGACGGTGTCCGCTTGACCGTCTACGACCCAACGTTGGCGGCGCAGATGGAAGTGGCAGAACAAGTGATGCGAGAGGATAGGCAAGTTCTGCACAAGTTGGCGCAGTAGGTCGCGCCGTGATCGTCTGGATTGAACGCGCGCTGGCGCTCGCCATTCACGAGCGCCAGCTTGCCGAACACGGCGGCGGAAGCGGTGTCCGTGATGACGCCCTGCTCGAATCGGCCTTGGCGCGTCCGCAGCAACGCTTCGCTTACGGTGACCCGCCGCCGGACTTGGCAGATTTGGCAGCCAGTGTCGCCTTTGGCCTCGCCCGTAACCACCCGTTCGTCGATGGCAACAAGCGCACCGCGCATGTCTGCTACCGCGTATTCATTGTCCTCAACGGTGCTGAACTGATCGCCAGCGACGAAGACAAGTACGTTGCGATGTTGCGGCTCGCTGAAGGCAGCCTCAGCGAGCAGGAATTCGCCGCCTGGCTGCGCTTACGCATCGTCGTCAAGCACCCGCAACAGGTGCAGGAAAAGCGCGAGCGTTACTCGCGCTGAGCACAGCTACGAACAAAAAAGGGGCGGCCCGTCTCCGCTGTGCTTCGAGTAAGGATGACATCCTGCGACACTGCCAAGGCATGCTTTGAGTTCGGGATAGCAACGCAGAGACTGAGTGCCGCCAACGTCAAATAGTCATGCATACGGCATTAGGTTCCCCGCTGCGTTGCATTCGCCGACTGGCAAGACTTGCCGCTACCCCAACGCATCCCGCAACTTGAACCAAGCCATCGCGGCCACTAGCAGTGGCGTGCGCAATGCGCGGCCGCCGGGGAAGGGGCGATGCTGGATGCGAGCGAAAACATCGAGGCGTTCGGATTGGCCGCGGATCGACTCGGCGATCAGGCGTCCGGCGAGGCCGGTGGTGTTGACGCCGTGGCCGGAAAATCCTTGTGCGAAGTAGACATTGCTGCCCAGGCGACCCCAGTGCGGGGCGCGGTTCAAGCTGATGTCGATCATGCCGCCCCAGACGTAATCCAACTTCACTTTGGCAAGCTCGGGAAATACCGCGCGCATTCGGCGGCGCATGACACCGGGCAGATTGGGCGGCACAAAATTCGAGTAACTGGCGCGACCGCCAAACAGCAGTCGGTGGTCGGCGCTGCAACGAAAATAGTCCAAGGCCCAGTTGACGTCGGCGACCGCGATATCGCTCGGAATCAGACGGCGCACGGTGGCTTCACTCAGTGGTTCAGTGGCGGCGATGTAGGTGCCGACCGGCATGATGCGGGCATCGAGTGCGGGTGCAATGCCGCGCACCAAGGCATTGCCGGCCAGTACTGCGAAGTCGCACTGCACCGCGCCGCTTGACGTCTTTAACTCTGGCCTTGCCCCGTGCACGCACTCAACGACTTTGCTTTGCTCGAAGATCTGCACACCCCGCAACCGCGCTGCACGCGCCAGCCCCAGGGTGTACTTCAGCGGATGCAGATGGCCGCTGTGCGGATCGAACAGCGCGCCCAAATAGCGATCACTGGCGATCTCAACGCGCTGCCGATCCCGCTGCCACCATTCCAGCGGATAGTCGTAGCGATCCGCGCATTCGGCTTGCAGCGTGCGCAACTCTTTGACTTGCCGCGGCTTGATCGGCACGTGCGCGTGGCCGTCACGCCAATCGCAGTCGATGGCGTATTTTTGGCAGCGCTCACGAATCAGGCGGATGCCTTCCAGCGACCAGTCAAATGTGCGCCGCGCGTCGGCATCGCCGAGCATCGAAACGAGCTTGGATTGATCGCAACCGTAGCCAAAGATCGCTTGCCCGCCGTTACGTCCCGAAGCGCCCCAACCGACCCGCTCGGCTTCCAGCACGATCACCGAATAGCCGGCTTCTGCCAGCTCAATAGCCGTTGAGAGCCCAGTCAACCCAGCGCCCAACACGCAGACATCCGCACGCTGTAATCCTGCCAGCGGTGCCGATGGCAGCGGCGACTCGACACTTGCGGCGTACCAAGAGCGCGGATGGACAGGTTCGGACATTATATGAAGAGTGTGAAAAGCAGTTTCAGCAGCCGGTTGCAGAAGAGCCACAGCCTGCAATGGCACTTCCTGAAGCAATAATCCGCCAACAATCGTCATTCCGGCGAACGCCGGAATCCAGCGGTTGGGGCCCGCACAAGGCTTCAACAGAGCTGGACCCCGGCTTTCGCCGGGATGACGGGCCCTGAGGAAGTGCCATGGCCTCAGCCTGTGTTTCTGGATCTGGAACTGTCTACTCGAACTGCTTGCTAAACCTGCCGCAGATACCAGTCGACTTCCAGCGTGGTCACTTCGCGATAAAAGCTGCGCAGCTCCTTGCGTTTGAGCTCGCCATAGATGTGGCGGAAGTCGACACCGAAGGCGTCACGAATAAAGTCGCTGGCCTGAAAGCGGGTCAAGGTGTCGCGCCAGAACAGCTCGCGCAATTCGGTCTGCTCGTAGGCGTTACCCACCACTGGCGGACCGGGTTCGCACGGGTTTTCCAAGCCGTCCAAGATGCCGGCAAGCACGGCGGCGCACGCCAGGTAGACGTTGGCATCCGCACCGGCGATGCGATGCTCGATGCGCACATTGGCGGCGTCGCTGTAAGGAATGCGCAGCGCTACCGTGCGATTGTTGAAACCCCAGCAATCGTTCAACGGCACAAAGGCATTCAGCACGAAACGGCGATAGCTGTTGGCATTGGGCGCGAACAGCAACATGCAATCTTCGGCACTGCCTTGCAGACCGGCGATGGCATGCCTGAGTGCAGCGGCCGGCGCGTCCGGCGTGCAGCTAAAAATGTTGTTGCCCTTATCGTCGAGCAAGCTCACATGGATGTGCAGGCCGCTGCCAGCTTGGTCGACGAAGGGCTTGGGCATGAAGCTCGCCAGCAGTCCCTGCTGCTCGGCAATCGCCTTGATCGCGCGCTTCAAGTGGATGGCGTCGTCGCAAGCGGCCAGTGCATCGGCACGGTGTTTGAGGTTGATCTCGAACTGGCCCGGCGCGTATTCGGCTACCGCTGTATCCGCCGGAATCTGCTGCATGCGGCAGGCGACCGCGACGGCATCGGCGAAGTCTTGGTAGTCGTCGAGATCTTGCATGTAATAAACCTGCGTCGCCCGACCGCGCTGGCCCGTGACCGGATTGATCGCGGTCTGCGGCCGACCATCGGCATCAAGCGACGCATCAAGCAGATAGAACTCAAGCTCGATCGCCACCACCGGCGTCAAGCCGCGTGCTTTGAAGCGTTGCAGCAGACGACTCAACACCTCGCGCGGATTCGCCGCAAACGGCGCACCGCTGGCATCTTCCATGCTGAGCAGGGCCTGCGCCATCGGCCGTGTCTGCCACGGGATCGACCGCAAGGTGCCGGCAATCGGACGACAAATCCGGTCCTCATCGCCAATCGCATAACCCAGGCCAGTCTCTTCGACCGTGTTGCCAGTGATGTCTGTGGCGATCAGCGACATCGGCAGACAAACGCCGTCGCGATAGACCTTTTCCAGGGCGCTACGGTCGATGCGCTTGCCGCGCAGCAGGCCGTTCATGTCGGCCAAGATGAGATCGATACTCTCAAGCTCGGGCAGACTCTCAAGCACTGCCGCATCGGCTTCGCAAAAGGCGTTGGACGACATCGGATGGCTCGCAGAGAGGATGATTTGGCTGTGGCGATGGTAGCAGAGCGGCTGAAGTCGCTCGTAAAGAATAATCATCGCCTGCCGGTGTGTAGCACTTGCCACACGTGGCTGATATGGCTGCAATCATTACGTTTTTTCAATCACTGGTCAGGGATTGCGATCACGCGCCAAGGCCCAAAAGCCGCCACTTCGTTGATAAAATCAAACGGCTGGCGTAGTGTCGGCCGGCGATGACCCCGCCCGCATCACTGCCCCTGCCGCTGGTTGGATTGCCCTCCGATAGCACCCGCATCGGCGCGCATCCCTTCCAAGCCGTGGGCGAGAAATACGTACGTGCAATCACCGAAGTGGCCGGCATGCTGGCGGTGGTGATTCCCTCGGTGCTGCCGCTCGCGCAGCTGGGAAATCTGCTGGATCGCCTGGACGGTTTGCTGCTGACCGGCGCGCGCAGCAACATCGAGCCGCATCATTATTCCAGCGAGCCGAGCTACGCGGGCAACCTGCACGACCCGCATCGCGACGCCACCACGCTGAACCTGATTCCGCTCGCCATTGCGCGCAAGCTGCCGGTGCTGGCGGTCTGCCGCGGCTTGCAAGAAGTCAATGTCGCCTTAGGCGGCAACCTTCATCAGCGGGTGCAAGACGTCGCTGGATTCGACGATCACCGCGAGCGCGAGGGCGATCCGCTCGACGTTCAATACGGCCCGGCGCATGCGATCAACTTGACCGATGGGGGCGTGCTGGCAGACATCGCCGGCAGCCAGCGCGTCATGGTCAACTCGCTGCATGGTCAAGGCATCCGCAGCATTGCGCTGAACATGCTGATCGAGGCGCGCGCCGACGACGGCTTGATCGAAGCGATACGGCTCGATAGCAACGACACCTTTCTGCTCGCTGTGCAGTGGCACCCCGAATGGCGCGCGGCGGAGAATCCGTTTTACGCCGGCATCTTTGAGCGCTTCGCCAACGCCTGCCGGCGGCATGCCGCCGGTCGCTGACGATCATGGCGATTGGTGCCCCGGCTCAAGGAGGCCTCAGCCGCCATGATCGTCAGCAACTGAAACGTGCCTCCTAACCCCTCCCAAGCCCTCCCCAGCCCTCCCCGAACATCGGGGAGGGAGTAAACCTAGCTCGAAGCATCTTTCACGCCAAAAGACCCTTATGAGCAAGCGCAAGCCAGTCGCCAAGCCCGATCCGCAAGCACGCGAACAAAGCTCGCTCAAACGCTGGCTGAAAGATCGCGGCATCACCGAAGTCGAGTGTCTGGTGCCTGACATCACCGGCAATGCGCGCGGCAAGATCATTCCCGAAACCAAGTATTCGCACGACTTCGGCACTCGTCTGCCGGAGGGCATCTTCGTCACCACGGTCACCGGCGACTATCCCGACAACTACGACGATCTGGTCAGCCCGTCAGACTCCGATATGTACCTGCGGCCCGACCCGAGCACGGTGCGCATCGTGCCGTGGGCGAAAGACCCGACCGCGCAGATCATCCACGACTGCTACACCCGCGATGGCCGGCCACACGAATTGGCGCCACGCAATGTGTTGCGTCGCGTGTTGGCGCTGTATGAGGACATGGGCATCGCGCCCATCGTCGCCCCCGAGGTCGAGTTTTTTCTGGTGCAGAAAAATGTCGACCCTGACTTTCCACTGCAACCGCCGGCTGGTCGCTCAGGCCGACCGGAAACTGCGCGGCAGTCGTACTCCATCGATGCAGTGAATGAATTCGACCCCATTCTCGACGACATGTACGACTTCGCCGAGGCGATGGAACTCGATGTCGACACCCTGATTCACGAGTCCGGCGCGGCGCAGCTGGAGGTCAATTTTCAACACGCCGATCCGCTTTCGCGCGCCGATCAGGTCTTCCTGTTCAAACGCAGCATGCGCGAAGCCGCGATGCGCCACGGCGTCTACGCGACCTTCCTCGCGATGCCGATGTCCAACGAGCCCGGCAGCGCCATGCACATCCACCAGAGCCTGGTCGACGTCAAGCGCGGCCACAACCTGTTCGCCGGCAAGAAGCCGGGCGAACACAGCGCCATGTTCATGAATTATCTAGGCGGCCTGCAGAAATACACGCCAATGGCGATGCCGTTTTTTGCTCCCAATATCAATTCCTATCGGCGCTTGGTGATCGGCGAGGTGTCGCCGATGAACACCGAATGGGGCTACGACAACCGCACCTGCGGCCTGCGCGTACCGATGGACACGCCCGAAAACACCCGCGTCGAAAGCCGCTTCGCCGGCTCCGATGTCAATCCCTATCTGGCCATGGCAGCGACTTTGGTCTGCGGCTATCTGGGCATCAAGGAACAACTGACACCCACTGCTCCCATCACCGGCAGCGCCCATCTAAAAGGCTTCCAACTGCCACGCTCACTGGAGGATTCGCTGGACCGCTTGGCCGCCTGCGATGTGCTGATCGAAATACTCGGCAAACGCTTTGTGGCCGCGTACATCGCCGTCAAGAAGAAGGAATACGAAACGTATTTTCGGGTGATTAGCTCGTGGGAACGGGAGTTTTTGTTGTTGAACGTGTGAAGGCTGTTTACTCCGCAGTCAGGCTGCGGCGGATGTTGGGGATGGACTCAACTACCGTTGGCCCGGCCGATGCGGCAACAAATCCGGCCTGCCATCAAACCACTTCTTTGCTCCAATCAGCCGATAGTCGCGCTCGGAATCGGCTAACTCCACACCCAGCGACAACACGCCCCAGCGCAGTAACAAGTCGCCTTGGGCCTGGCCTTCAGCCAGCTGCAATCGGCTACGCAGGCCGAAGCGCTGGTTCTCGGCCTGCAAGTGATCGAGCACCAGTGATTTCCCTCGCAGTTGCAGCTGGGTACTGACCTCGGCCTCGCCATCGTCGACCAGCCTCGCGACCCAGCGTGGGAAGGGCTTTTTCTGCGCAAACAGGGTCAACAGAAAGCCCACATTTTTCATCGAAATGGTGGCGTCGGCATCGATCTCCAGCGGCCGTCCCCACTGCGCTTGGGCGCGCGCCAAGGTGATGTGCGTCCACCAATCGCGCTGTGCATTGCCAGCGGCATCGCGGAAGCTGACCCGACTCAGCGCGATGTGGCTGCCATCGAGCTGAAAATTGCGTTGCTTCAGATTGGACTCGGCGAGGCGCATGTCGATGTCGACATCGCCGGCCATGTCCAACCTCGCAATCCGCATGCGCGCGTCGGTGGCGCGTATGCCTAGCGTGCCGCGAGACACCTGGCCCTGCGCGTTCAGGGTAAGGTCGCCGCTGAAGGCACCGCGGCCACCGATAAAGCTCATGTCGCGCTGCGGCAGGTAGCTGTTGTAGTGGCTGAGATCCGCGACCTGGGCGTCGCGCAGGCGCACGCGGGCGCTGATGCTGTCCTTGATCTTGACGAGGTCGCCCGATGCGGTGAGATCGATGCTCAGCGCCTTGCCTTCGACGTAGGTCAGCGCTGGATCGGCTTGCGGTGCGATGCGGAAATCATCCAGCTGGAGGTTAACTTGACTGTGCGAACTGCCATCGGCGTTGGCTTCGAGTCGCCCTTTGGCGTGGCCGCGACCAGTGATACGGTCGTTCAACACGTCGGCCACCAACTGCATATGCGGTAGCTCGAAGCGACTGCCGGGTGCGAGCTGTCCGGCCGCGATTTGCAGGTGTGCATCCAACTCACCAGCGCCATCAAAATCCAACCACGGCTTATGCACCAGCAAATCGGACAACCAGCGCAAGGACTCAAACCGCCAGCGTGTCGATACCCGCCCTGAGGTGTTGGCCAACAGCGGCGCCCAGCCATCCAGCGGCAGCGTGCGCTGGGCGATTCGCAGCTCTGCGTCGAGATGGGCAAACCCATCGGCCTGTTGCGGGAGCTTTGCCGACAGCGTGACCGCCTCGGCCACGTCAATCTGCACACTCAACTGGTTGTCGTCGCGGGTGCCGTCGTTGATGGCAAAGCTGAGTGGCACGAAGATGGATACGCGTCCGCCAGATGCCAGTTCGCCGTGGTCAAGCACCAGCGCGGCAGTGACCGTGCCCGCGCCATCCGCGGTGCTCGCTTGGCGTGGCGCGATGGCTAGTTTGTTGTCAGCGGCAAGGGTCAAATCCTGTGGGTCAGTGGCTCCCTGCACGATGAGTTCGACGCGCATCAGCTTGATTTTGGCGCGGCCGGGATGTTCGCTGCCGATGTGCTTGTCCATCGTCAGACCCAGCTCCACCTTGGCGTCCTTGAACAGCACCATTTCAGCATGTGAGAAACGGGCGTCTCGTAGCACCAATCGCGAGGGCAATATCTCAATTGGGCCGCCGCGCAGCTGCTTGCGTAGCGCAAAGGTGACGTCGCCTTCGCCCTCCAAGCGCGCTTCGTTCCAACGTAGGGCCAACGCGCCATCGCTGTGGACGCGCGGCAACTCTATCGTCCACACCTTTGGCGAAGGCTCGCGCGGCGGCATGAACTGGGCGACGCGATCTGTCTCGAAGGTGAGTTGCTGCGCTTCGATCACGGGAAAGCGCAACACACGCGATGCCAGCGGCAGAAAAGCAATCCGCGCGCTCAGCGAGGTCGTGGTGGCCCGCCATTGGGTGTTGCGCGCATGTGCCGTTACCACCACGTCCTGCGCCCACACGTATCCCGGCCAAGGCGTGATGGCGCGGCTGAAGCTCACTCGAAACCGCTCTGGCGCACGATTGATGAGGGCATCGGCCAGCGGCAGGTTCAGCGCCAGATTGGCAACCAGCAAATAGGCGGCGTAGCCGATCAACAGCAGCCACAGGGTGCGGCGCAGTGCGGGCGGCAGACGGGATTTTGCGACGATGGCAGGCTGAGACATGGGTGAAGCATGCCTTAGACCGCAAACGGCTGCGGACGAGTTGCCAAACCCATCGGCGGCGCTGCGATCCAACATGCCTCATAGTGGTGCAATGCAAGGATTCGAGCCCACCGCCTTTAACTCTCTCGCCACTCCGATCTTGCGTGTGGCAGACGGGCGAGTCGACTATCTCAACTCCGCCGCAGCGAGTTGGCTGGGTGTCGGGTTAAGGCGCTTGCTGAATCAACCGCTGACGACCATCGATCCTGACGGCAGCCTGATGCAACTGGTGGATCGCGCCGGTAAGTTGCCGGGCAGTCTTCGCGGACAGCGGCTCACCATTGGCGGCGATCAGGGAGAACCGCGGTTTGCGCATGCCTTGGTGAGTTTGGGCGAGGACGGCGCGGTGTGGTTGGAGCTGCATCCAGTGGAAGAATTCCCCGGCGAAGACCCCGCCACCATGCTGCCGGCTGCCCTTGGCGTGGCACTGAAAGGACTGGCCCACGAGGTCAAGAATCCACTGGCCGGCCTCAAAGGCGCGGCGCAATTACTTAAGCGGCGCGTCAATGACGCCGACTCCGAGCGCTATCTGGATGTCATCCTCGCCGAGACCGAGCGTTTGTTCACTTTGGTGCAACGCTTGCTCGATCCTGCACCACCCAGCCCGCTTTGCCCCACAAACGTGCACAGCGTTTTGGAGCGCGTACGCCTGTTGGCCGAGGCAGAAGCCGGTTGGGCAGTGCGAATCGTCCGTGATTACGACCCCAGCCTGCCGGAGTTTTCCGCCGACGCCGACCGTCTTACGCAAGCCGTGTTGAACCTCGTCCGCAACGCCCTGCAAGCCGACGCCAGCGAGGTCCGCCTAAGGACGCGCGCCGAGAGCGGGGTGATGATCGGCGAGCGCGCACACCGCTTGGCCATCCGCATCGAGATCGTCGACGACGGCCATGGTGTGCCTGAAGGCTTGGCCGAACGCATCTTCCTGCCCCTGGTTTCCGGCCGCGCCCAAGGTTCTGGCCTAGGACTTGCACTAGCCCAGCAGGTTGCCCGCGAACACGGCGGCTCATTGAGTTACCGATCCAGGCGCGGGCACACGGTTTTTACGTTGTTGATTCCGGTGGTTGATTAGAGCAAGGGCGGGGCTCTTGAAGAGCAGGAGCGGGGTTGGGGACTGGGGGCTGGGGCGCTTGGACTTGCTCCACGGTTTGCTGGTTGCGTGCTTGGCCATTTCGAAGGGTCGGATAATGAATTCAAAAGCTACTAAGCAAGAGGTCCAGCAATTGCGCGCCAAGCCCGGCGAAAGAGTCGCTTTGGCTTTATGCGAGATCAAGATCCAACGCCAAGCCCCAATCAACGCACCCCAGCCCCCAGTCCTCAGCCCCCA